>JAYUCR010000209.1:0-11190 GCA_043740165.1 Acidobacteriota bacterium
GCCCCCTACTTCGTCGTCCCGGCCTCAGCCTTCGGGGCCGGCTTCAGGTACTTGTCGTACCACGCGACGTAGCGCGTGAGCCGGTCGCGCTGGTAGCTCGGCACGGTGATGCCGTGGAACTGCCCGGGGTAGATGATCAGCTCGGTCGGGATCCCGATGCTGCGCAGTGCCTGGTACATGTTCTCGACGCCGGCGATCGGCACGTTGAAATCCTTCTCGCCGCACATGAAAAGTGTCGGCGTCTTGATCCGATCGGCGTTGAAGAACGGGTAGGAGACCTTGAGCCAGAGGTCCTTGTTCTTCCACGGCGGCCCCAGCTCCATGTCGTACTGCTGGATGTACTGGTCCACACCGTACATCGTCGTCTGCAGCGAGCTGCTGGCGCCGCTCACCGCCGCCTTGAAGCGCGGGTCGGTGGCGATCGTGTAGTTGGTCAGGATGCCGCCGTAGCTCCAGCCGCCGATGCCGAGCCTTTCGGGGTCGGCGTCGCCGCTCTTCACCAGGGCATCGATACCGGCCAGGAGATCAACCACCTCGAGGTGGCCCCAGTCGGCGTAGATCGCCTTCTGGTACGCAGCACCCCTCCCGCTGCCGCCACGGTAGTTCACCTGCAGGACGACGTAGCCGTTGGCGGCGAGAAACTCGCGCGCGAAATCGAAGCTGTGATCGTCCTGGCCGTTCGGACCGCCGTGGATGTAGAGCACCGCCGGGCCACGCTCTCCCTTGCGACGGCCCGCGGGGCGAGTTACCAGCCCGTTGACCACCGTGCCGTCGCGGGCGGTGGCGGTGGTGTCTTCGGTGGTCGCGAGCTGCACGGTGGCGAGCCAGTCGTCGTTCTGGCGGCTGATCTGCTTCAGCGCGCCGCCCGCCAGGGAGTAGACCTCGTCGGGCGCTCCCGTGGTCCCTGAGACGACGGCCCAGCCGTCGAGAGCCCCGCCCGACAGGGCGCTCACGACCCGGCGCCCGCTGGTGAGCGGCTCGACTTTGCCCCCCTCCTTGCCCCCCTCGACCGACACCCGACCGACGTACTGCGCGCGATCGTCTTCGACGAGGAAGACGAGACTCTTGCCGTCCGGCGACCAGCGCACGTCGGAGACGGCGCGGTCGAGGGACCCGGTCAGCAGGCGCGCGGCCCCGCCGGCGGCCGGGACGATCGCGGCCTTGTTCAGCTCGTAACCATAGAAGCGCGGCTCGTCCCCCTGCAGGTAGGCGATGAAGCGGCCGTCGGGCGACCACTGCAGCGGCCCGCGGTCGGGCCCGATGAACGATGTCAGCGCCTTCGGCATGGCGCCGGCGGTGGCATCGACGACGAAGACTTCGCTGTTGCCGTCGCGATCGGGGTCGGCGCTGCGCCGGCTCACGAAGGCGATGCGCGTCCCGTCCGGCGACCACGACGGGTCTTCGTCGTCGTACGCGCCGGAAGTGATCGCCTCGGCCTTCTTTGCCGCGATGTCGAACAGGTAGAGATGGGCGTACAACGTTTTCAAGTAGCCCTCGCGGTCTTCCTTGAAGTGGTAGCGCGTGATCACCAGGGGCGGTGTCGTCTTGCGCTTCCAGCCTTCCTTCGTCTTGGGGTCGTCGTCGGGGTCCTTGTCCGACCCCACCAGCACGAGCCTCCGGCTGTCGGGCGACCAGGCGAAATCGTCGACACCGCCCGGCAGGTCGGTCAGCTTCTGCGCCTCGCCGCCGGCGCGGTTGAGTATCCAGACCTGGGCGACGGCTTCGCCCTTGTCTTCCCCGTCGCCCTCGTCATCGGCCTGCGTCCGGATGAACGCCAGGGATCGCCCGTCCGGGCTCCACCGGGGTGTCGTCTCGCGATCGGGCGACGAGGTCACGCGGATCTGCTCCGATCCGTCCCAGCTGGTCATCCAGATATCGGTGTCGCGCTTGTCCTTGTCGACGTTGACGGTGCCCACGGTGTAGGCGACCCACCGGCCGTCGGGCGAACGTTGCGGATCGCGGACGTCCCGGATCTTCGCGAGGTCATCCACCGTGACGGCGTGCTTCTCCGCCGCCGCCGGCGCGGGCGCGGGGGTCGGCGCGGAGGCTGCGGGACCGGCGGTCAGAACGACGAGCAGGCAAGCAAACGGAACGCTGGTCGGGATTCGCATCATCGGGCCTCCACGGAAGGGGCGATTCTAGCCGAGGTTGACGGGATGGACCTCACCGGACCTAGAATGTCGGCTTGAACTCCCCATGCGCTCCTCAACGAGAATCCCACCGGGCGGGCGGCTGGTGACCGCTTGGCGATGAAGGGGCTGATCATCATCAGCGCCGGCCACTTGGGGCGTGAGGTTTACTCCTGGGCCCGGCAGTCCTCCGACCACGGCCTCGCGTGGACCGTCAAGGGGTTTCTCGACGACCGCGCCGACATCCTCCGCGCTTTCCGCTACGACGTCCCGGTGCTGGGCCCACCCGGCGGCTGGAGACCGTCGGACGACGAGCTTTTCATCTGCGCCATCGGCGACCCGGCGGAACGGCGGCGCTACGTCGAGCCGCTCGCCGCGCGCGGGGCGCGCTTCGCGCGCGTCGTCCACCCCAGCGCGACAATCGGGGAGAACGTCCACTTCGGTGAGGGAGTCGTGGTCTGCCCCCAGGCGGTGGTCTCCTGCGACACCCGCCTCGGGGACCACGTCCTGGTCAATTGCCACGCCACCGTCGGCCACGACGTCGAAATCGGGCCGTTCTCCGTTTTGAACCCGCATGCGAACCTTGGCGGGGGCGTCCGCCTCGGCCCCCTGGTCAGCGTGGGGAGCAGTGCTGTCCTCCTGCCACGCGCGGTCGCGGAGGAAGGCGCCGTGATCGGGGCCGGGAGCGTCGTCCTGAAACGGGTCGGGGCGGGCGAGACGGTCTTCGGAGTCCCGGCGAAGCCGGTGGCCCTGCCGCGGGCCGCGCCGGGGGCCTGATGGAAAACCGCGAGAAGCTGGAGAAGGCATTCCGTGATGCGCTTGGCGTGGGAGCGGGCGACGTGCACGATGCCCTCGCCTACGGGTCGAAGTCGTGGGACTCGGTCGCGCACATGGCGCTGATCGCCGCGATCGAGACGGCGTTCGACATCATGATCGACACCGAGGACGTGGTGGAGATGTCCAGCTTCGCGAAGGCGAAGACCATCGTGGGGAAATATGGAGTCTCCCTTCAGGCTTGACGGGAAGGTGGCGCTCGTGACCGGCTCGACCCGCGGGATCGGGTGGGCGGCCGCGCGCGCGCTCGCGCGCCACGGCGCCACGGTGATCCTGAACGGCGTCGCGGACCCCGGGCGCCTCGGGGAGCGGGCGGCGGAGCTGTCGCGGGAGACCGGCCGGCCGGCCGACGGGCTCCTCTTCGACGTGGGCGACCCCGACGCGGTGAAGGGCGCCTACGGCGAGATCCTCAAGCGGCACAAGCGGCTCGACGTGCTGGTGAACAACGCGGGGATCCTCGAGGACGCGCTGCTCGGGATGGTGACGCGGGACGCGATCGAGCGCACCTTCCGCGTCAACGTGCAGGGGACGATCTTCAACATGCAGTACGCGTCGCGGCTCATGGCGCGCGGCGGCGGCGGATCGATCGTGAACATCAGCTCGATCGTGGGGCGCAACGGGAACGCCGGCCAGGTCGTCTATGCGGGGAGCAAGGCGAACGTGATCGGCATCACGCTTTCCGCGGCGAAGGAGCTGGCGCCCGCGAACATCCGCGTCAATGCCGTAGCCCCGGGGCTGATCGACACCGACATGGTCCGGCGGCTTCCACGCGACAAGTTCGATGAGCGGCTGGCGAGCGTGAAGATGAAGCGGATCGGCAGACCCGAAGAGGTCGCCAACGCCGTGCTCTTCCTGGCGTCCGACCTGTCGTCGTACGTCACGGGGCAGGTCCTGGGCGTCGACGGCGGGATGCTGATCTGATGTTCTGGAAGATCGAAGAGCGGCCGCGGGACGGCGCGGGGTCCGGACCCGGCGACACCCCCGGCCTCTCCGACGGACCCGACGGCCGTGCGCTGCCGTACGAGGCCCTGATCGACCAGGCCGCGGCGTGCGAGCGGGCGTGGGCCGGCGGCAAGGCGCTGGTCGCGATCATCGCCGACAACCGGCCGGCCGCGATCGTGGCTTACCTCGGCGCGCTCCGCGCCGGGCACGCGGTCCTGCTGGCGAACGCCGCGACGGACGACGGACTTTTGAGGCAGGTCCTCGAGGCCTACGCCCCGGAGTACGTCGCCGAGATCGCGGGGGTCCGCGACTGGCCCGGCTACCGGCAGATGACTTCCCCAGTCGCCGGCGCGCGGGTCTTCGCCGCCGCGCGGTCGCCGGAGGGCCCGATCCACCCCGACCTCGCGGTCCTCCTCTCGACCTCGGGGACCACCGGAAGCCCAAAACTGGTCCGCCTCTCGCACCGCAACATGCAGGCCAACGCGGCGTCGATCGTCCGGTACCTCGGGATCGGCCCCGACGAGGTCGCGATCACGAGCCTTCCGATCAGCTACTCCTACGGCCTCTCCGTCGTGAACAGCCACCTGCTGGCGGGGGCGAGCCTGGCCTGCACCGACGCCGGGGTGGTCGAGAAATCCTTCTGGCGGGTCATGGAGGGGAGGGGCTGCACGTCGCTCGCCGGTGTGCCGGTCACCTACGCGATGCTCGAGCGGCTGAAGATCGAAAGGATGAACCTGCCGACCCTCCGCACCCTCACGCAGGCGGGCGGTGCTCTCGACCTGGAGCGGGTCCGCCGCTTCGCGCAAGTCGCGCGCGCGACCGGGCGGCGGTTCTTCGTCATGTACGGCCAGACCGAAGCGACGGCCCGGATCGCGTATGTCCCGTGGGATCGGCTTCCGGACAAGATCGGCTCGGTGGGGATCGCGATCCCGGGGGGAGCTGTCTCGATCGAGGGTGGAGAGATCGTCTACGCGGGCCCCAACGTGATGATGGGTTATGCCGCATCGCGCGCCGACCTGGCGCGCGGTGACGAGATGGGGGGCCGACTGCACACTGGCGACCTGGGGCGGATCGACGCGGAAGGATTCGTCACGGTGACGGGACGGCTCAAGCGCTTCCTCAAGATGTTCGGGCTGCGACTCAACCTCGACGAGGTGGAGCGGATGCTCGAGGCGTCTCTGGCGGTGTCGGTCGCGTGCGTTGGCCGGGACGACGCGCTGCGGATCGTCGTCGAGACCAGCGACCCGGCCGTCGCGCGTGCCGCGGCGGAGCGCGTCTCGCGGCTGTACGGGCTGCACCACGCGGCGATCCACGCCGAGGTGACGGCCGCGCTTCCGGTGACCGACTCGGGCAAGAAGGACTACAAGAGCCTGGAGGGCGCGGCCGCGTGACGCACGCCGCCAGCCCCGCCGAGAACCTGCTCGCCGCTCCCGCGTATGCGATCCCGCGCGCGCGGAAAGAGGCGCTGCTCCTCGCGGAGCTGAACCGCCTGACCGCCCGCCATCGCGCGGCGTGCGTCCCCTACCGGAGGACTCTCGAGGCGCGCGGCGTGGCGTTGGATGGCGAGGCCGCCGCGGTGAGCGCCGTCCCGTTCGTTCCCGCGCGCCTCTTCAAGTCGCAAGCACTTCAGAGCGTTCCCGACGAGGAGGTGCTCAAAGTCGTCGCGTCGAGCGGCACGAGCGGCCAGGCGCCGTCGCGCATAGCCCTCGACCGCGAGACCGCGAGGCTCCAGTCGCGCTGGCTTGCCTCGATCATGACCTCGTTCCTGGGCCCCAAGCGCCTGCCGATGATCCTCGTCGACGCCCGGGCGACGGTCTCGGGCGGCGGCGCGCTCACCGCGCGCGGGGCGGGCCTGGTCGGGCTGGCGAGCTTCGGCCGCGATCATCTCTACGCCCTCGACGAGGCGATGGAACTCGACCTTCCCGCGCTGCGCGCCTTCGCGGAGCGCCACGCGGGGGAAACGGTTCTTCTCTTCGGCTTCACGTTCATGGTGTGGGCGTACCTGGTGCAGGCCCTCGAGCGGCGGGGGGAGCGGCTCGATCTGTCCGGGGGCATCCTGTTCCACAGCGGCGGCTGGAAGGGGCTCGCCGACCGCGCCGTCGGGCCGGACCGGTTCCGGGAAAGCCTGAGCGAGCGGTGCGGCATCGCGCGCGTGCACGATTTCTACGGCATGGCGGAGCAGACGGGCGGCATCTACGTCGAGTGCGAGCGGGGCCGCCTCCACGCTCCGAACTGCTCCGAGATCGTGGTGCGGGACCCGCGCCGGTTCACCCCCATAGGCCCCGGAGAACCCGGCCTCATCCAGACGCTCTCGATCCTCCCGCGGAGCTACCCGGGGCACTCGATCCTGACCGAGGACATCGGCGTCATTCTCGGCGTCGACGATTGTCTCTGCGGCCGTCTCGGGAGCACGTTCCGCGTGCAGGGCCGGCTGCCGCGCGCCGAGTTGCGCGGCTGCAGCGACACGCACGCGGCGGGCGTGCCTGCTGTCGGGCCGCCTGACGCCGCGCGGGCCGGCGGCGGCGAGGGCACGGTCACCGAACTTGCGCCCGGCAGCCGCGACAGGGTCGCCATCGAGGCGGTCTGCCCCGCCGGCTTTTTCGATCTCGAGCCGCTGCCGGCGTGCGCCGACGCGACCATCGCGTTTCTCGGTGACCTGTCGGCCGGGATCCTGGCGCTTCCCGAAGTGACGCGGTACCCCGAGATGGTCGCGCTCGCCTACTGGCTCCGGCCGGCCAGCGTCGCATCAATGGTCGCGGAGTTCCGCCGCTCGGTCCCCGAGCGGGAGCTGGTGATGCCGCGCGGAACCGCGTTCCACGTGGCCCCGTCCAACGTCGACACGATCTTCCTATACTCCTGGGCCCTCTCCGCGCTGGCCGGCAACCGCAACGTCGTCCGCGTCGGGGGCGTGATGGACGCGCAGCTCTCGGCACTCCTCGCGGCGGTCCGCGCGGCGCTCGGAAAGCCCGCGCACCGGGCCCTCGCCGAGCGGAACCGGGTCATCGCCTACCCGCGGACCGACGCGGTGAACCGTTATCTCTCCGTCCGCTCCGACGTGCGCATCCTGTGGGGGGGCGACGAAACGGTCGCCGCGCTCCGCGCACTGCCGTCGCGCCCCGCGGCGAAGGACATCGCCTTTGCCGACCGCTTCTCGTACGCCGTGGCCCGGGCCGACCGCTTGGCCGCGATGGGAGAGGCCGAGATGAAGGAGACGGCGCGCCTGTTCGTGAACGATAGCCTGGCCTTCGATCAGCTCGCCTGTTCCTCGGCCCGGCTGGTCTACCTGGTGGGTGAGCCGGGGGCGCGCGACCACGCCAGCGCCCGGTTCTGGGATGCGGTGACCGCGGAGGCGGCGCATCGGGCCCCCGAGGAAGATGTCGCGGTGGCGATGGAGAAGCTCGCCTTCGCCTACACCACCGCCGGGACGATCGAGGCAACGCGCTTCGTCCGGCCGCCGGGCGCGTCGAGGATCACCGTCGCGCGGGTGCCGCTCGAGCGCGCGGGGGACTGCCGCGACGCGTGCGGCGGAGGGTTCTTCTTCGAGTGCTTCGCACCGGACATCGGTGCCTTGGGGCCGTCGGTGCGTGCCGCCGACCAGACGGTGACGGCGATCGGGTTCACACGCGACGAGCGCCTGGACCTGGCCCGCGCCCTCTGCGTCCGGGGGATCGACCGCATCGTGCCCCCCGGCCAGGCCCTCGCTTTCGGCCCGACCTGGGACGGTTATGTCCTCCTCTCCGAACTCACGCGCCGCATCGCCGTGGCCTGAGCCCTGCACCGTGGCTTGAGCGGCCGGACCAGCGAACCCTTCGTCCTCGACCACTTCGAGGTCTTCGAATTCGCCCAGGACTACCCGTTCGGAAGGGTTCGCGCCACCTTGGTTGACCTGGAAGGGCCCGTCAGGCGACACTTATAGGCGATTATCCAGACAAAATCAGGAGTCCTGCCGATGCGCCAGCTCCGCTTGCTATTGACCGGAATCGTCGCCGCCAGCCTGCTTCTCGCCATGGGATCCGCCGCCCTCGCGGGGGACCCGGACAAGACGCCCCGCAAGCCGCCCCATAAAGTGAAGCGGCCCGCGCAGCCTGGCCCGGGAGTTCCGACGGGCGTCCCGCGACCGATAGCGAGCACGAGCTCCGGCTACGAGCGCGACGCGAGCCAGACGATTTCGGTGCACCGCAACGAGCAGGGGGAAACCGTTTACGCCATCGAGGCCTCCCACTTCGATCTCTCCGCGCCCCTGCGCGACATGGCCGCCGGCGCCGCCGTAGTCCCGGAGTACGAGGAAGAGTCGCCGACCAATCCGCTGCTGCCGCGCTGGCGGATCCCGCGGTCGGAGATCCCCGATCCGGTCGTCCAGACCGAATGGCCGTCGGCCGGATTCTCCGGACTGCGCCCTATCACCATCGAGGTGCCCAGCACGGGGTTCAACTTCCTCGGCCTGGCGCAGAACGGCGGGGTCCCTTCGGACAGCAACGGCTCGGTGGGGAACAACCAGTTCGTGGAGACGGTCAATGTCCGTTACCAGGTCTGGTCTCTCGACCGGGTCACCAGCACCGCCACGTCGATTCTGGGCCCCGCGAGCACCAACACGCTCTGGACCGGATTCGGCGGCCCCTGCCAGCTGCAGAACTCCGGCGACCCGATCGTGGTCTACGACAAGCTGGCCGATCGCTGGCTGATCTCGCAGTTCACCTCCTCGCTCAGCGGCGAGTCGTATTACCAGTGCGTGGCGGTCTCGACCACCGCCGACGCGACCGGAACCTACGCCCGCTGGGCCTTCGCGGTGCCGAGCAGCGCCTTCGGCGATTACCCCCACTTCGGCGTCTGGCCCGACGCCTACTACATGATGGCCCACGCCTTCACGTCGGCACTGTCGACAGGTACCTACGTCGGGGGAATCTTCGCGGCGATGGACCGGGCGAAGATGCTGGCCGGAGACCCGACCGCCACCTGGCAGGTGATCATCGACCCGATCGAGGGCGGCCACATGCCGGCGGACCTTGATGGCATCGCCCCGCCGCCGACCGGCGCGCCCGGCATCTTCCTTTCAATCCACGGCGTCTCGATGTACTTCTACCGGATGAAGGTCGATTTCACGACACCTGCCAACACCAGCCGGGTTGTTCAGGGGACCGCGCCGATCGCCGCCGCGACCGGCGCCTGCATGCTGGCGGCCACGCCCGGCACCTGCATCCCGCAGCCGGGGACCACGCGCCTTCTCGACTCCCTCGGCGATCGGCTGATGTTCCGCGCCGCGTACCGCAACTTCATCGACCACGAGTCGGTGGTCATCAGCCATTCGGTCGATCCCTCCATCGCCGGCCTGGTCTCCGGCGTCCGCTGGTACGACTTCCGGCTTTCGGGAACCCCGGACGCCACCTGCTCCGCCTTCCCCTGCACGCGCCAGCAAGGGACGATCGCCGACGTGGCCAACGGACGCAATCGCTGGATGCCCTCCATCGCCATGGATGGCGCGGAGAACGTCCTGGTGGCCTACAGCACCTCCGGCAAGACCAACCTCACCGACAATCACAGCATCCGCTACACCGGCCGGACCAAGGGCGATCCGCTCGGCCTGATGACGGTTCCCGAGACGATCATCGCCACCGCTGGCTTCAGCGAAACCGGCAACAGCCGCTGGGGGGACTACACCAGCGTGAGCGTCGATCCGTTCGACGACTGCACCCTCTGGCACACCAACCAGTACTACCCGACGGCGGCCACCAGCTGGCGAACCCGGATCGCCTCGGCCACGTGGCCGGCGGGAACCGGCGCCGGACAGTGCCCGCCCACGACGTGCACCGCCCGGCCGGCCGGCGTGCCGGTGATCGGCAGCGCGACCGTTCCGGGGGCGAACCAGATCGCGGTCTCGTGGACCGGCATCGCGCCGCAGCCGGGGGCCTACGCCATCGAGCGCGCGGTCGGTGCCTGCGGCAGCGAGGGGCTCTACCAGCCGCTCGCCGCGGCGAGCGGGAGCGCGGGCAGCTTCACCGACACCACCGTTCAGGGCGGGTTGATCTATTCCTACCGCGTGATCGCCGCTGCCGACGCGGCCGGCCGGTGCCAGGGGCTCGCCGCCAGCGGCTGCGTGAGCGTCACCGCGACCGGCGTGTGCAATCTCAAGCCCCAGTTCTCCGGCGCTGGCGTCGCCACCAGCAACGATGCCTCGACGTGCGGAGTGAGGGTCAGCTGGCCCCCGGCCACTTCGAGCTGCCCGCTCACACCGAATCTGCGTTACAACATCTTCCGCGGCACGACGCCCGACTTCGTCCCGTCGGCGGGCAACCGGATCGCCAGCTGCGTTCCCGGCCCCACCTCCTACCTCGACGTCAACAGCCTGTCGAGCGGCGTGACGTACTACTACGCGGTGCGCTCCGAGGACGACAGCACCGGACACGGCGGCGAGTGCAACGGCGGCAACGAGGAAGCCAACAGCATCGTGGTGAGCGGCACCGCCTACGGCCCCGGGACCCAGGCCACCCCGGGCACCTGGACCGACAGCGGCGGCGACGGCACCGCCTTCCTGCGGCGCAACGTTGCCGGGGGCGGCAACACCGGCGACCAGGCGTGGCGGTTCGTCAAGACCGCGGACGACGCGGGCGCCAACCACACGACCGGCGGCGCCTACGCCTACCGCAATACCGGACCCGCGGCTGCCGATCTCTATCTGCCGGGTGTCTGCGCGGAGATCCAGACGCCTCCCCTGACCGTCGGCGCGACCACCACGACCCTGCAGTACTGGGAGCGCCACCAGCTCGAGTACCACTGGGACGGCATCGTCGTCGAATACGCGAGAAACGGCGGCCCCTGGACGCCCGTTCCGGCGCCGAGCAATGCGACCGCGGCGGGATGCGCCGCCACCGACGCCATCACCAACTGGGAGACCCTGAGCTGCACCGGGGCTCCCCCCGCCAACGCCTGCGGCTACGCCACGACCACCAACGCCATCAACGGTCCGGTCGCCAGCGGCACCTCGTGCGCCGACTGGGCCACCGGCCCCGCCGTCACCAGCTACGCCCACCGCTGCCACCCGATCGCCGGCCTCGCGCCGGGCGACACGATGCAGTACCGCTGGCGCTTCACCTCCGACCCGGGGGCGCAATACGGCGGCTTCTATCTCGACGATCTCGCCATCACCAACACGCAGCTGCCCATTACCTGTATCCCGGACCTGTGCGCCACGCAGGCCGACGGATCGCCGTGCAGCGACGGCAATGCCTGCACGTCGGGCGAGGTCTGCGGTGGCGGTGCGTGCGGTGGCGGTGCGCCGATCGTGCCGGCG
>JAYUCR010000210.1:0-1865 GCA_043740165.1 Acidobacteriota bacterium
GCCGTCTGCTTCGTTGCCGCTCCTCGGAGATGCACCGCATCGCCGTCGTCGCGGCGTCTCGCATCCGGCCCCGCGGCGCGGCGAACGAGGCCCATGCGAATACTCGGACACACTCCTAGCGCAGCCCCCGTTCGACCCAGCCGAGCAGCTCGGCCATGCCGAAAGGCTTCGGCAGCAGCCCGATCGCCCCTTCCTTGATCGCCTGCTGGGCCTGCGGGCTGTGGCTGTTGCCCGAGCAGAGAAGGATGCGTGCCTGCCGATCCATGCCGTACAGGCGCCGGAAGGTCTCGAGCCCGCCCAGCCGCGGCATCACCATGTCGAGCATCACGAGGCCGATGCGGCCCCATTCCTTGCGGTAAATCTCCAGCGCCTCGACCCCGTCCTTGGCCACCAGGATCTCGTAGCCCCGGCTCTTGAGCATCTCGGCCGTCATGTCCCGCAGCACCGGCTCGTCATCCACCACGAGGATGCGCTGCGACGCTCCCTGCGCATCCAGCGGGCGGGTGCGCAGCCAGGGCTCGGTGCGTTCGGTCGCGCCCGCTTCTCCCTTCGGGTCGGTGTCCGTGTCGACGGCCTCGGCGGGGGCGGCCGGCTCCGGTTCCGGCGGCTTCGTTTCCGCGGCCGGAGCGGTCCGGCAGACCGGCAAATAGATCCGCACCGCCGTGCCGACCCCGGGAGCGCTGCTCAGGGTGACCTGGCCGCCGTGGCCGCGCACGATGTCCTGCACCGCGGTCAGTCCGAGGCCGCTTCCCTGGGTGACCGGCTTGGTGGTGAAGAACGGCTCGAAGGCATGCTCCAGAACGTCCGGCGACATGCCGGCGCCGCTGTCGCTCGCGACCAGCGACACGTAATCCCCGGGGGGCAGGCCCGGCATCGAAGCCAGGGCGCGCTCGTCGAGATGACCGGAGCGCGCCTCGAAGACGACCCGGCCGCCGGTGGGCATCGCGTCGCGGGCGTTGACCGCCAGGTTCAGCAACACCTGGCGGATCTGCCCCGAATCGGCCAGCACCGGCGGAAGGTCGGAGGTACCGCGCGCCTCAATCTCGAACGCCGGGCCGAGAGTGCGGGTCAGGAGCGCCATGGTCTCTTCGACCAGGGGCCCGAGCACGATCGGCTCCTTGCGCCCCACGCCGCCGCGCGAGAAGGTCAGGATCTGATGCACCAGGTCGGCGACTTTCTGCGACTGTTCTTCGATCACCATCGCCTTGCCGTGCACCGGATTGTGATCCGGCACCAGGCTCCGGATGTGGCTGGCGTGTCCCATGATGGCGCCGAGGTTGTTGTTGAACTCGTGCGCGATGCCGGGGGCGAGCGAACCGAACGACTCCATCTTCTGCGCCTGCACCAGCAGGTCCCGCGGCGGGGCGGCCGGCGTTGCGGCGATCGCCGGTTCCGTTTCGGGCCGGGGCGCCGCCGATCGCCCCGCCGCCAGCACCAGGCCGGCGAGCGTGGCGCAGGCGCCGAGAGTCGCGAGGATCTCGTCGCCCGGGCCGCCGGTGTAGCGATGCGCCACGATCAGGATGCCGCGCACGATGCCGCCGGCATGACAGGGCAGGACGACCAGGTTGCGGCAGCCAGCCCGTCGGGCCCAGGGGGCGCTCTGGAGGAGCGTCGCGTCGGCCAGGTCGACGACCTGGGCCTCCTCGCCCCGGAGGGCCCGGCTCATGACCGGATCGTCGATGCCGAGTCGCGCGAGTGCAGCTGCGATCTCCTCGGGGAAACCGTGCTGCGCCACGAGCGACAGCCCCAGGCTGCCGCCGGCCGGGGCCGGGGTGATGCTGAGCAGGGAGGCGGCATCGCCCCCCAGAAGATCGACGACGCGGCGCAGGATCTCGGCCGCCGATTCGGAGAGCGCCGATTCGGCG
>JAYUCR010000211.1:0-4615 GCA_043740165.1 Acidobacteriota bacterium
CCTCGGCGAAGTGGAGTGGGAACAGGCCCGGCTGGAGATGCTGGGCCGGTGGCAGATGATCATCCGGAAGATCGAGGCGCACGACGAGGGCGGAGTTCTGGCGCTGGCGAACATGATGGACGAGTTCTGCGAGGTCGCCGTGGAGGAGCGCAAGGCGGCCAGCGGCGACCGGGACGATCCGGCGGTGCCGGTCCTCAAGTTCCCTCCCGACATCGACGTGGGCGGCCGGTGCGCATTCTGTCGCGCTTTCTCCCAGATGGGCGGCTGCTTCGGTCCCCTGCACGCGCTCAACAAGGCGGTGCTCGACGGGCACTGGACCGCGGCGCTGAAGGTGGCGGAACAGCACCTGGAGGCCCTGCAGGCGGTGCGCTTCACCCATTCCGGTGACGAGGTCATTCACTGAAAATTGACAGCGCCGGGTCCATCGCGTAGCGTGACCGGCGCCATGAGTCGCACGACGAAAACCTCCCTGGTGTTCCTGGGCGTCTTCATCGCGCTGGTGGTCTATCTCAGCACCCGGATGGCGCCGGTCCAATGCGAGGTCTGCATGCGGTTCGCGGACACCACCGTCTGCAGGAAGGCGGCGTCCGGAACGCGCAAGGCCGCGGTGGAGAGCGCGGTCACCAGCGCCTGCGGGACGCTGGCGGGCGGGATGACCGAGACGATCCGCTGTCAGAACACGACGCCGGTCAGCGTGACCTGCACCGATCAGCCGGATCGCTGAACCAGCCGCGCTAGATCTGGCTGGCGAGCGAGCGATTGTCGACGTACGTCCGGTTGCGCCCCGAGTCCTTCGCCCGGTACATCGCCAGGTCGGCCGCCTCGACGAGATCGGGGGGCACGATGATCCGATCGTTGATCGGGAAGGTGGCCACCCCCGCCGAGACCGTGACCCGGATCGGCGCATCGCCGTTCGGGACCTCGAACAGGTGGCCCTCGGTCGACTTGCGCACCCGCTCGGCCAGCCGCTGGCCCTGCGCCGCGGAGGTGTGCGGCAGCAGGACGGTGAACTCCTCGCCGCCGAAGCGGGCGACCAGATCGGTCTCGCGCACCGTGCGCACCATGATCCGGCCGAAATGAGCCAGGACGTGATCCCCGGCGACGTGGCCGTGCCGGTCGTTCACGCTCTTGAAGTGATCGAGGTCGAACATGACCAGGGTGAGGTTGGTGCCGTAGCGGCGCACCAGCTTGAACTGCTCGGTCAGCCGCTCCATGAAGTGGCGGTAGTTGAACAGATCGGTCTTCTCGTCCTTCTGGATCAGCCGCTCCATCCGCTCGTTGGCGAGGCGCAGGTCGGCGTTCGCCTGCTCCAGGGCGCGGAAGACCTCGCGTTTCTTGAGCATGGTCCGGACGCGGGTGTCGACCTCCTCGAAGGTGAGCGGCTTCATGATCAGATCGTCCGCCCCGCCTTCGTCGAAAATCGCCTGCCGGCGGGTGTCGTCCCGGCCGGTGAGGACGATGATCGGCACGGTCGCGAAGCGCTCCTCGCGCTTCAGCTCGCGCGCCACCGCGAGCCCGTCCACCTCGGGCATCACCTTGTCGAGCAGGATCAGATCGGGCGGGTCCTCCCGGGCCAGCTCGAGCGCCTCCCGCCCGTCCCGGGCGCAGCGGACGTGGTAGTCCTGCGCCGAGAGCCATTCGCGCAGCAGGCCGCGATTGTCCTCGAGGTCGTCAGCTATCAGGATCTTGTAGTGGCCGGACATGCTCACCCCCCGGCAAGCCGTCGCGGGCAAAGGCCCCCGACCCTGCGGATTCCGGCGTCGTCAGTCCATCTGCTTCCTCAGAAACGTCGGGACATCCAGATCGTCCGGGAGCGCCGCGTAGTGCAGCGTCGTCGACGGATCGGGCGTCAGGCCGCCCTGGGACGGGGATCGCCGCAGGAACGCCGGCGTGTCGATGTCGCGCCGCGCGGCGGCCGCCGCGTCCTGGCGCGCCCCGCCCCTGGACGCCGCCCGCTGCGCCTCGGACTTCGACGCCTCATCACGGTTGAACCCCGTGGCGATGACGGTGATCTTGATCTGCTCGTCCATCTTCGTGTCGATGACCGTGCCGAAGATGATGTTGGCTTCCGGATCGGCGGTGCGCTGCACCAGGCTCGAGGCCTCGGCCACCTCGTGCAGGGTCATGTCGGTGCCGCCGGTGATGTTGATCAGGATACCGCGCGCGCCGTCGATCGTGGCGTCCTCGAGGAGCGGCGACGAGATGGCGCGCTGCGCCGCCTCGATCGCCCGGTTCGGGCCGGAGGCGATGCCGGTCCCCATGAGGGCCATCCCCATGCCGCTCATGATCGTGCGCACGTCGGCGAAATCGAGGTTGATCTCGCCGGGGATGGTGATGAGGTCCGAGATCCCCTGCACCGCCTGCCGCAGGACGTCGTCGGCGAAGAGAAACGCGGCGCCCAGGGGCATCGCCTTGTCGACCGAGTTGAGCAGCTTCTCGTTGGGGATGCAGATGACCGTGTCGACGCTGTTGTGCAGCTCCTTCAGCCCCTCTTCGGCCTGCTCGCGGCGCTTCTTCCCCTCGAAGCCGAACGGCTTCGTGACGACCCCGACCACGAGCGCGCCGAGCTCCGAAGCCAGGGAGGCGATGATCGGCACCGCTCCCGTGCCGGTGCCGCCGCCGAGGCCGGAGGTGATGAACACCATGTCGGCCCCCTGCAGGGCCTCGATGATCTTCTCCGAGTCCTCGAGCGCCGCCTGCCGGCCCATGTCGGGGTTGCTGCCGGCGCCCAGGCCCTTGGTGAGCTTGGCGCCGATCTGGATTTTCAGCGGCGCCCGCGAGTTCTTGAGCGCCTGACTATCGGTATTCGCCACCATGAACTCCACCCCCTGCAGGTTGGTGGAGATCATGCGGTTGACGGCATTGCTCCCGCCGCCGCCGACGCCGATCACCTTGATGTTGGCGCCGACCGCTTTGGTCTCGTCGAAGGAGATCCGCGGTGGCCTGGCGGGGTCCTTCGGATCCATGAGAATCATCTGCAGGTCCTCCTCTGTGTGATGGCCGCGCTTGGGGCGCGGCCGACTTCGCGAAGATCGCAAGGGCTTCAGCCTCGTTTCAGAACACCTCGTTGAACCACTCCTTGAACATGCCGGTCATCTTGCCGAAGAAAAAGGGATGCACCTGCCGGATGGGGACGACCCGGCGCTGCTTGGCGCCGTACAGGGCCAGCCCGACCGCGGTCGAGTGCTGGGGCGTCGACACCGCGTCCGCCAGCCCGCCGAGATCGGCCGGCAGCCCGCGGCGCACCGGGCAGTCGAGCGCGTCCTCGGCGATCTCGGTGATCCCCTCGAGCATCGCGCCCCCGCCGGTGAGCACCACCCCGGCGTGCAGCGAGCGCTCGAAGCCGCTGCGGCGCAGCTCCTCCGCCACCATCGAGAAGATCTCCTCGACGCGCGGCTGGATGATCTCGCACAGGATCTGGCGGCTCAGGACGCGCGCCTTGCGGCCGCCGACGCTCGGCACCTCGATGGTGTCCTCGTGATCGACGAGTGCCGCCAGCGCCCCGCCGTAACGCCGCTTGATCCGCTCCGCCTCGGGCACCGGGGTGCGCAGCCCGACCGCGATGTCGTTGGTGACGTGCTCGCCGCCGGTCGGCAGCACCGCGATGTGGCGCAACGCGCCGCGCTCGTAGAGGACCATGCTGGTCGTGCCGCCGCCGACGTCGATCAGCGCCACGCCCATCTCCGTCTCGTCCGCCGCCAGGACCGCGTCGGCGGCCGCGAACTGCTCCAGCACCATCCCCTCCACCTCGATGCCGGCTCGGTTGACGCAGTTCACCAGGTTCTGCGCCGCGCTCACCGAGGCGGTGACGATGTGCACGTCGGTCTCGAGCTTGCCGCCCGTCATCCCCACCGGATCGTGGATGCCGGTGTGGCCGTCGACGGCGAACTGCTGCGGCAGCACGTGGAAGATCTGACTGTCGGCCGGGATGCTGACCGCTCGCGCCGCGTCCTTGGCGCGCTGCACGTCGTCGAAGCTCACCTCGTGGTCGCGGCCGGTGATGGCGACCACCCCGCGGCTGTTGAGGCCGCGCACGTGCGGCCCT
Organism: Acidobacteriota bacterium; assembly: GCA_043740165.1. Taxonomy (GTDB): domain Bacteria; phylum Acidobacteriota; class Polarisedimenticolia; order Gp22-AA2; family Gp22-AA2; genus JAYUCR01. Next base: position 4,046 of record JAYUCR010000211.1, read on the forward strand.
CCGATGCCGACGAAGGCGCGCTCGACCGTCGTGCCGGCCTGCAGCTCGGCCTCCTCGACCGCCTGCTTGATCGCGGCGACGCAGGCTTCGATGTTGACCACGACACCGCGGCGGATGCCGCGCGACGGACTGATCCCCGCCCCGAGCACGGACGGCAGCCCGGTCTCTCCCGGCTCGACGATGAGCGCGCAGACCTTGGTCGTCCCGATGTCGAGGCCCACCACCTGAGTGCTTCGTCTGGCCATGTGTCTCCTGTTCCCCGCGTCCTATCGTGCGCTGCGGCGCGCCGCCAGCGGCTGGAACGCGATCCGATCGCGAAATCGCAAGTCGATGTAAGCCCCGTCCCCGAAGTGGGTGGCGAGGTAGTCCCGCATGGCGAGCCAGCGATCGAGGTTGGCGCCATAGTCGGCCGGGTGCAGCCGCACCACCGGGCCGCCGCTGTTCATCAGGAGATCGATCCGATCCTTGCGGGACAGGTCGATCTCGGAGATCTCGGCGGAGAAACCGGGATGGGTCTCGTTCAGCCACGCCAGGAAGTCGTACCCGTGCCCCACCTGCTCCTTCGCCCGG
>JAYUCR010000212.1:0-11140 GCA_043740165.1 Acidobacteriota bacterium
TCCGCGGAGACTTCGCCGAGGTAGGTTTCCTCGTCGCGCAGCAGATCGGCGGCGCGGGCCAGCGCCTCGACCACCTCCGGGTTGAAATCCTTCTCCAGCCGCGGGATGAGACGGTGACGGATCCGGTTGCGCGTCAGGCGGAGATCGCGGTTGGTGGGATCGAGGCGGTAACGGACCTTGTGCCGGCGCAGCCAGGCGAGGAGGTCGCGGCGGCGGAGATCCAGGAGCGGGCGCACGAACAGGCCGTCCACGATCGGATAGGTGCCGGCCAGGCCGAGCCGGCCGGAGCCGCGCAGGAGTCGCAGCAGAAAGCTCTCCGCCTGATCGTCGCGCGTGTGACCCAGGGCGATGCGGGTGGCGCCGACGGCGCGCGCCGTGTCGCGCAGGAAACGCAGCCGCAGCGTCCGGGCGCGGGCTTCGAGGGAGAACGAGCCCCCGACGCCCCGCTTCCAGGCGCCGGGTTCGACGTTGCCGACGGTGACCGGAAGCTTTCGCCGCGCCGCCAGGCGCCGCACCCACGCCGCGTCCCGGTCGGCCCCCCTGCCGCGCCACCCGTGATTGAGATGCGCCACGTGCAGCCCGATCCCCAGCTCTCCCGCGGCGTCGCCGAGGAGCGTCAGGAGGGCGGTGGAGTCGGGGCCGCCCGACACCGCGACCAGCACGAGGTGTCCGGGGCGCAGCATCTGGTGGCGGCTGATGGTGTCGCGAAAGCGCTTCTCGATCGTCATCGGGAACGACGGGGGGAAACGGGGCGGGGCTGGTGGCGGTGCAGGGATTCGAACCCCGGACACCGCGGATATGAGCCGCGTGCTCTAACCATCTGAGCTACACCGCCTTGATTCGTGAGCGGCGATTCTAGAAGCCTGCCCGGGAAATAGCAATGGCCGTCGCGGGTGGACTCCCGGTCCGCGCGACCGCCTGCCGCGCCGGGCGAATGCGGGGCTATAATCCCCCGACCTGTACGGGGGATGGAGTGAAAGTCTGCAAAGAATGCGGCATCGATGAGGACGAAGGGTACCTGAGCAAGTGCCCCATCTGTCATCAGATGATCTGTGACGATCACAAGTTCATGCGGAGCGGCCGTATCTTCTGCAGCGAATACTGCGCCGCGGCCTTCTTCCACGGCGACGACGAAGACGGGATCTCCGAAGATGACTGACCTCGCCTTCCAACCTGACGCCCGTCGCCGGAGAGCGCGCTGATGGCGTTTCCGCGCGAAAGGCCGCGCCGCCTGCGGGGCAGCGACCGGCTGCGCGCCCTGGTGCGCGAGACCAGCCTCGAGCCGGGCGATCTGGTCCAGCCGCTGTTCGTCTGCCCGGGCCGCAAGCTGCGCCGGGCCATCGGCTCGATGCCGGGACAGTTCAACCTGTCGGTGGACGAGGCGGTGGCGGAGGCGGAAGCGACGCACGCCGCCGGCGTCCCGGCCGTGATCCTGTTCGGGATTCCGGAGGTCAAGGACGCCCGCGCCTCCGGCGCGTACGACACGAACGGCATCGTGCAGCAGGCGACGCGCGCCATCAAGAAGGCGGTGCCCGGGCTCCTGGTCATCGCCGATACCTGCCTGTGCGAGTACACGGATCACGGCCACTGCGGGGTGGTGGAAGGGCAGGAGATCGCCAACGACCCGACCCTGGCGCTTCTGGCGCGGACGGCGGTCGCGCAGGCGCAGGCCGGGGCGGACATCATCGCGCCGTCGGACATGATGGACGGCCGCGTGGGAGCGATCCGCCGCGCCCTCGACGACGCTGGTCTGCAGCGGACGCCGATCCTGTCGTACGCCGCCAAGTACGCCTCGGCGTTCTACGGACCGTTCCGCGACGCGGCCCAGTCGGCGCCGCAGTTCGGCGACCGGCGCAGCCACCAGATGGATCCCGCGAACGCGCGCGAGGCGCTCCGCGAGGTGCGGCTCGACCTTCAAGAGGGAGCCGACATGGTGATGATCAAGCCGGCCCTGCCCTACCTCGACGTCCTCCGGCGCGTGCGCGACATGGTGCAGGTGCCGGTGGCCGCGTACCACGTCTCCGGCGAGTACGCGATGATCGAGGCCGCGGCGCAGAAGGGCTGGATCGATCGCCAGCGGGTGGCGCTCGAATCGCTGACCGCGATACGGCGCGCCGGCGCCGACTTCATCGTGACCTACTATGCCCGGGAAGCCGCGCAGTGGCTGCAGAAGTGACCGTTTCGCGCTCCCTGTTCGACGCCGCGCGCCAGATCATCCCCGGCGGCGTGAACTCGCCGGTGCGCGCCTTCCGCGCCGTCGGCGGCGACCCGATCTTCTTCGCGCGCGGCAGCGGTGCTTGGCTCCATGACGTCGACGGCAACGCCTATATCGACTACGTCATGTCCTGGGGCCCTCTGATCCTGGGGCATGCCGAGCCGTCGATCGTGAACGCCATCCGGGAGGCGGCCGGCGACGGCACCTCGTTCGGCGCCCCGAATCCGCACGAGGTGGCGCTGGCCCGCCTCGTGGTCGAGTCGGTTCCCGGGATCGAGAAGGTGCGCATGGTCAACTCGGGGACCGAGGCGACCCTCTCGGCCCTGCGCCTGGCGCGCGGTTACACCGGCCGCGACCTCATCGTGAAAATGGAGGGCTGCTACCACGGTCACGTCGACGCGCTCCTGGTGAAGGCGGGATCCGGTGTCGCGACCCTCGGGATCCCCGGCACCCCCGGCGTCCCGGCGCGCGTCGTCGAGCAGACCCTCGTCCTCCCGTACAACGACCTCGAGGCCGCGGCGCGCCTCGTGCGCCAGCGCGGCAAGGAGATCGCCGCGGTGATCGTCGAGCCGGTGGCGGCCAACATGGGGGTCGTGCCGCCGCGGCCGGGGTACCTGGAAGGGTTGCGGGAGATCACCGCGCGGGCCGGCATCGTGCTGATCTTCGATGAGGTGATCACCGGCTTCCGCGTGGCCCGGGGCGGGGCGCAGGAGCGCTATCGCGTCACGCCCGACCTGACGACCCTCGGGAAGATCCTCGGCGGCGGCCTGCCGATCGGCGCGTACGGCGGACGCGAGGAGATCATGGACCGCGTGGCCCCCGAAGGGGACGTGTACCAGGCGGGGACGCTGTCCGGAAACCCGCTCGCGATGCGCGCCGGGATCGCGATGCTGCAGGCCCTCGCAGCGCCCGGGGTGTACGAGCGCCTGGAGGCCGCCGGGGCCCGCCTGGAGCTGGGGCTGCGTCAGGCGCTCGAGGAGAGCCGGCACACCGGTTGCGTGACGCGCGTCGGATCGCTCCTGACCCTTTTCTTCGGCGTTCGCGATCCCGTCGACTGGGCCTCGGTCGCGGAGGCCGACACCCGCCGTTTCGCCGCCTGGTTCCACCGCATGCTGGAGCGCGGCGTCTACCTGGCGCCGTCGCAGTTCGAGGCGCTCTTCGTCTCGCTGGCGCATGGCGACGATCTGATCGATCGCACGATCGCCACGGCGCGCGAGGTGCTGAAAGGGATGCGGTGGGGGCCGGAGGCCTGATCCCGGGCCGGGGGCCCGTGCCGCGCGACGAAACCCCGGACGGGGAGGCGCCCGCGCTCGAGCTGTACCAGATCGAGGGCTGCTCCTATTGCGCCAACGTTCGCGAGACGCTCGACGATCTCGGGCTCGACTACGTGATCCGCACCGAGCCGGCCGAGCACGCCCGCCGTCATCGCGTGCTCCGGCTCTCCGGCCAGTCGCTCGTCCCGGTTCTCGTGGATGCGGCGCGCGGGGTGGTGCTGCCCGAGTCGCGCGACATCATCATCTACCTGCGTGAGCACTACGCCGCCCGTCGCTGAGGCTTAGCGCCGCCGCGTTCCCGGGCCGCCGCGATCCAGGCTGAGAACCGCCGGGGTGCCGGCCGGGACGTACAGCGTCCACGAGGTGCGGGTCTTGTCCGGGATTCCCTCGCCGAGGACGAACCGGACGATCTGCGGAGCGTCGGGATATTCGCTCGCGTCGACCTTGATCCGGTAGATGCCGTATGGCAGGGAAGCGAGATTGGCCATCCGGATCCCGTTGAGGAACAGCGTCGGCGCTTTGGGTCCCGGCTTCGACTCCAGGCGCAGGGCGAACCGGGCCCGATCGATGATGACCGTGTCGACCTCGGTGGCCTCCGGCACCACGAAGCTGCGATCGAGGTCGCCCCCCGGGCGGCCCTGCACGCGGTACAACCCGGGCGGCAGGGGCACGGTGAAAGCGGTCTGCCCGCGGTCGAGCGCCTCGCGCAGAGCCGCCGTGCCGCGCGCCAGGAGCCGCTCCTCGAGACTGTCGGCGGGCGGGGGTGTCGTGGCGACGAGGGTCATGAGCGCCAGATCCTGCGTCGTGAAGCCGCGGATCTCGAACGGCACCGGGCGGGCGCGGTAGGCGAGCGATCCGAGCGCCGCTTCGAAATCGGCCACGGTCAGGAGATTGAACCGCGTCAGAAGCGCGCTCCCGGCGTGCCCGGTCTGCAAGGCCAACCACTCGGTGCGGAAGTCGGGACCCTCGACGATGTTGGAGAGGGAGCGCGCGCGGGCGATCTCCTCGCGGGCGCGGTCCGGCTCCAGTCCGTGGGCCTCGAACAGCGCCAACCTCAAGTGAGCTTCGGCCTGGACGTCCTGAAGGAGCCGCCGCTCGCGCGGCGCGGCCTGGAAGATGGCGGCGTTCGCCGACAGCCGATCGATCTCGGCGACCGCCAGCCGCGTGTCGTTCAAGGCCGCGGCGAGGGTCGGCGGATCCGGCAGGCGGTCCAGGATCGGGATGGTGTCCCGTATGAGATCCGCATAGCGCTGCGCCATGTCGAGAGTCGAGGCGGCGCTTTCCTCGGCAGCCGTCGCGATCCCGCGCGCGGCGAGGAGGATCAGCCCGAGGATCGGCAGGGCGCGCCGCATCACCGCACCCCCAGCGACGCATTGTCCTGCTGCACCCGCGCCGCCAGCCCTTCCTGCCCGAACTGCCGCAGGATGTTGACGTAGTTCTGCGCGAACGGCTGCAGCGCCGCGCCGGCGAGCCGCCCGCGGGCCATGCGGAAGGCGCGCTCGCCGTGCGTCAGCGCCTCGGTCTCGCGGCCGAGCTCGGCCGCCGCGCGCGACAGGTCCCACAGCGCCACCTCCATCCCGTCCCACTCGAAGGTGATCGACTCCTCGGCGCGGCGCAGGGCCTCGTCGAATCGACCGCTGGCATAGGCCGCGTAGGACAGAAGGTGCAGGGCGGTGCCGTACTGGCGCCGGATCTCGGCGTCGCCCGGGTTGAGATCGAAGGCGCGGTGGGCGAAGTCGACGGCCTGAACGCGGCGCTCGGGGGCGTCGAGGGTCGAGACGAAATCGGACATCTGGCGATAGACCTCGGCGCGATCGTGCCGGCGATGCGTCCTCTCGGCGGCGGACTGGAACACCGACAGGGTCTCGTTGGGATCGGTTTTCGGATCGCGCATCAGGTCGAGCCCGTGCTGCCAGAGCGCCGCCGCCTGCATGTTGCCGTCGTCGAAATAGGTCAGATCGTGGATCTGCCAGAAACGCGCTTCGTAGGCGGTGCCGAAGCCCCAGGGTGCGACGCTCCGGATGCGCTGGGCGTAGAGGTCCGCATGGCTCGAGGACCGCGCCAGCTCGAGACAACGCTCCAGGTAGAACAGCACATGGCGCGCGAACGGGTCGTAGCCGGGAGACTGCGGCGGCGTGTCGCCCGCGTCCTGTCTCCGGATCAGGATCGACTTGAGCAGGTACCAGTGATCGCGCTCTTCGGCTTCGTCGTCCTTGCGGTCGGTCATCACCCACAGCTCGTGCCAGGCGTTCCCCAGCATCATGTTCTTGAACGCCGGGTCGTCCTGCAGCACCCGCAGGCTTTCGTCGAGCGGCATGACCACCTCCGCCCGGTAGTCGCCGGCATATGGGCCGCCGGCCGCGCGGTGGATCTCGTACCTTGCGTGCCCGAGGATGAAGGAAAGGGCGGCCACCTCGCGTCCGGTCCGTCCCTCGGTCCGGGCGCGATCGAGATAGCGCGCGGCGAGCTGTGCCGCCTTCGGGTAATTCAGCGCGTTGTAGGCGGCGATGGTCTCGTTGCGCAGGGTCGCGAGGTCGGTGGCGGGACCGGCGGGATCCGCGGCGTCGGCCGGCGCGGGCGGCCGGCTCGGAGCTGGAGTGGCCGCGCGCCCGGCCGGCCCCGGGAGGAGGCCGGCGGCCAGGACAATGCCGAGGAGGATGCCCGGGAGGACGCCACCGCGTCGACGGAGTGTCATCCGGCCCGTCCTTCCGCCGCCTCGCGCGCGAAGCGCTGCAGCGCCAGGAGGGCGCGCTCCGCCTCCTGCACCTTGCTCGTGCCGCCGGGGTCCGGAGAGGAAACGAACAACGCGACCAGGCCGTCGGCCGTCGGTGCCAGAACGTGGACCGTGCCGTCCCGATAGCGGATGGCGATGGCGTCGGCATCGACCTGCACGCTTTCAACCGCATCGTCCGCTCCGCCATGGCGCCGCCCGCGGAACGCGATGCTCCTGTAGGCTTCCGAAAGCGCCGGCAGAAGCAGCGCGTAGCGCGCGCCGTCGCTCGTGCGGCTGCCGAGGCGGCTCGCATCCATCAGCGTGACGCCGTACTTGCGTCCGAGAAAGGTCGCCAGGCCGGTCCCGGCGAAGGCCCCCTCCGAGCCGAGTCGCCCCGCCTGCGGCGGCCGATCGCCGTCGCCGCGACGCATCGATCCGGTCGGATCCCCGGCCGCCGGGGTCGAGGGGACATCCCGGCCGGCGACACCGCCGCCGCGGCCGCGTTCGGTGTCGTGGTTCCCCGGCACCAGGTAGGCGAGCTCCGGCTCCTCGCCGGTGCCGATCTGCGGCCGCGCGTGGGCGCCGATCGGCTCCAGGCGTCCGGCGGACGGCGCCGCCGGAGGAAGGTCCTGGATCCGCACGTCGGGAGCCGCGTCGGCGATCCGGATCGGCAGCGCCTCGGGTTCGACCCGGAGCGGCTCCGGCGCGCGTCGCGGCGGGGGCGCCGGCTCGGGAGCCGCCATCGCCAGGGGCGGCATCGCAAGCGGCGCCGGCCGCGGCGCGTTCGGCGGCCGCCGGGTCTCGTGCGGCTCGCGCAGCGGCACGAGGCGGGGCGCCGGGGGGGGCGCCGCGAAGAAGCGCACCACCATCGGCGGCGCCGGCACGTCACCGACCTCCATCAACGACAGGATCAGCAGGCCAGCGCCCGCGATGACGTGCAGCGCCACCGACACCGCCACCGTTGTCCGGATCCGTCGCGGCGGCAAGGCGCCCGTCGCGCCGGCCCCTTCGAGGATCGCGGATCGGAACAGCGGCGCCCCGATCATGGAGCTCCCGGAGGCTTCGGGCGCGCCGGTTTGCTGGTGGTGCCGCCGCGCGGCGGCGCGGGCTTGGCGGGAGGCGCCGGCTTCGAGGGTGGAGCCGGCTCCGGCGCCGGCGCCGGCGGGGGCAGGCGCACGACGCGCGCTTCGACCAGGTCACCGTCGCGCGCCGGGTTGCGGAAATAGGGCCGCACGGTCACCAGGTTCGTCCCGAGGGCGAGCCGCTGGCCGGTCACCTCGAACAACATGCCCTGGCCGGCGTCGCGTCGCGCACCCTTGTTGCCGTCGGGCGATCGATCGTCCACCTCCTGCGGGGTGGCCGGCCGCAGGACCGCCTCGCGGCCGGAGATCTCGACCCGCTGCACCGCTTCATCGGCCAGGATCACCCCGCGCACCGTGATCGCCTCGTCGGTCGTCTGATCCGGGAGCGGGTCGAGGTAGATGCGCGGGCGCAGGCGATCCTTCTGCACCAGGACGCCCAGGGCGCGCAGCGCCTCGGGCGAGGCGTTCCCCTCGTTCATGGCGATGCCGAGGTGGAGGAAGGCCTCGCGGAAGTTGCCGAGCCGGTGCATGGCGATCGTCATGTGAAGGTGGGGCGAATAGTCGACCAGGCGATCGGCGACCACCGCCAGCGCCTCGGAACGATCTTTGATCGCCAGCGCCTTCTGCAGTCGCTCGACCTCGCCGGCGTACTGCCCGGCGTCCTCGAGCTGCAGCGCCATCTCATAGTACAGGAGCCAGTCGGGGATATCGGCGGTGGGGGCGTCGGCGGCGGGACCGGGGCGCCGCCGCGCCCAGGCGAGGGAGGGGCGCAGGACCGGCAGGGGCAGCCCCAGGGTACCGGAGGGCACCGGGGGCGGCACCCGGCGCTCCGCGAACCCCAGCGGGTCCTCCGCCCGCGCCTCGGCCAGCGACGGTGTGTGCGCCAGCGCGCGCGACAATTCCAAGAGAGCGCCGTCGACGTTGCCGCCGCGCGCCAGAACCGCTCCGAGCTGATAGTGCGAGGGCGGGTGCAGGGGGTCGAGCCGCAAAGCGCCGCGCAAGGCCGATTCGGCCGCCACCAGGTCGCCGCGCAACCCCGCGGCGATGCCGAGCGCGTAGCGCGCCTCGAGGAAGGTCGGGTCGGCGTCGGCGGCCGCCTTGAACTCGACTTCGGCGGTGCGCCCGTCGTCGAACGCGAATGCCGTCACGCCGAGGGCATAGCGCACCTCCGGCTGGGCGGGAGCGATCTGCTCCGCGGCCCGGAGCGCGCGCTCCGCGCCGCGCCGGTCGTGCCGACCGAGCGCGGCGAGCGCCAGGCCGAAGTGCGCCTGCGGCAGGCGGGGATCGAGATCGGCGACCTCGCGGAACCGGCTCTCGGCGGCCTGGAAATCCCCTTCCTCGATGGCGATCCCGCCCGCCTGGAGCAGCTGCCGCGTCGACCGCTCCTCGGTGGCGGGCGGCGGAGCCGCCGCGGCCGCGAGCGCCAGGAAGGCGAGGGCCGCCCGCGCCGCCGGCATCAGATCCTCTCCAGCCGCGCGAACCGCGGCAGGAATTTCTTCGAGCCGTAGACCGAGAACGACACGGTGACCTTCTGACCGTCGCCGTTGCCCTCGATGCCGATCACCGTGCCGACGCCGTACTCGGAGTGGTGCACCTTGCAGCCGAGCGTGTAGGCCGACGGCGGCGTCGTCTCGTCCGCGGCGTCGGGATCGTCCACGGCGGCCCAGTGGCGGATCGACCGTTCCGAATCGCCGTGCCGCGCCCGTGCCCCGAACCGCGCGGCGGCGCGCTCGAGACGCCCGGCGAACCCCGAGCCGTCGTCGCCGGAATCCTCCACGCGCAGCAGATGGCTCGGGATCTCGGCCAGGAAGCGCGACGGCTCCGTCGCCCGCGCCTGGCCGAATTGAAAGCGCGTCATCGATCGGCTGAGAATGAGCCGTCGCCGGGCCCGGGTCATGCCGACGTAGAACAGCCGGCGCTCCTCCTCCAGGCCGTCGTGCTCTTCCGCGGCGCGGATGTGGGGACAGAGGTCTTCCTCGACCCCGACGATGTAGACCACCGGGAATTCCAGCCCCTTCGCGGAATGCAGGGTCAGGAGCCGCAGGCCGGCCGTTCCGCGCACGTTGTCGGTCTCCGACAAAAGCGCGGTGCGATCGAGGAACGCCTGCAGCCCGCCCTCCATCCCGTCGAACGAGGCCACGGCGCTCACCAGCTCCTCGAGGTTCTCGATCCTGGCGGCGGCATCCCCCGGGAATGCGGCGTGCAGGTAGGTGTCGAATGACGTGCGGCCGACAATGCGGGCCAACAGGCGGCTGGGGGCCAGGTCGCGGGCCTCGCGGCGCAGCTCGGCCAGGAGATCGAGCAGACCGCGCAGCGCCCGGGCGGCGCGCGGCGTGACCGAAGAGGTGGCGACCGCCTGCTCCATCCCTTCCTGCAGCGGCAGGCCGCGGCTGCGCGCCAGCTCGACCACCGCCTCGATGGTCGTCTTGCCGATGTCGCGCGGCGGGAGGTTGATGATCCGCCGCAGGCTGACGTCGTCGCGCGGGTTCACCAGGGCGCGCAGGTAGGCCAGGATGTCGCGCACCTCCTTGCGATCGTAAAAGCGCGTCCCGCCGATCATCACGTACGGCATCTCGGCGCGCACCAGCGCCTCTTCCAGGAGCCGCGACTGCGCGTTGGTGCGGTACAGGACCGCAATCTCCTCCAGCTCCTTGACCTCGCCGGAGCGCAGCAGCTCGCGGCTGCGCCGCACGAGTCGCTCGGCCTCGCCCCGATCGTCGGTCGAGACCAGGAGCTCGATCGGCTCGCCGGGGGGGGCTTCGCTCCAGAGTTCCTTGTCGATGCGATGGCGGTTGTTCCGCACCATCGCGCTGGCGGCCGCCAGGATGTTTCCGGTGGAACGGTAGTTCTGTTCCAGCTTGATCAGGCGGGTCCCCGGGAAATCCGCCTCGAAGGACAGGATGTTGTTGATGTCGGCGAACCGGAACCGGTAGATCGACTGGTCCGGATCGCCCACCGCGCAGATGTTGCCGTGCACCGACGACAGGTCGCGGATCAGGCGGTATTGCGGCGGGTTGGTGTCCTGGTATTCGTCGACCATCAGGTAGCGCACCCGGGACGCGACGTCCTTTTTGATATCGGGATGTTGGGCGAACAACGCCAGTGTCTGCCCGATCAGATCGTCGAAATCCATCGCATTGGAGGCCCGCAGCTTTTCCTGGTACAGGGCGAACAGCTTCACCACCTGGTCGTCGCGCACCCCCGCCGCCTCGGCCGCCAGCCGCTCCGGGTCGAGGCCGCGATTCTTGGCGTCGCTGATGCGGGATCGCGCCAGCCGCGGCGGGAACGTCTCATCGTCGATCTGCAGCGTCTCCATGCAGTCCTTGAGGATCGACTGCTGATCGGCGTCGTCGTAAACCAGGAAATCGGCGCCGAAGCCGAGGCGCGTGGCGTGGCGCCGGAGCAGGCGCAGGCAGAAGGAATGGAAGGTCGAAACCTGCGCCCCACCGTGATCGGCACCCACCAGCTCGTCGACCCGCTCGCGCATTTCGCCCGCGGCCTTGTTGGTGAAGGTGACCGCCACCACCTCGTGCGGCGCCGCCAGGCGCTTGGACAGAATGGCTGCCAGGCGGTGCACGATGACCCGGGTCTTGCCCGACCCGGCCCCCGCGACGATCAGGAGCGGCCCCTCGGTGTGCAGGACCGCCTCCCGTTGCTGCGGGTTGAGCGATGCAATGAGATGATCCATGAAGCTCGAATTATCGCACACGGGACGCGGGCGCCGGGCGGGTCGCCCCGGGCGCGGCGCGTGGCGCGGCCTTGACGGGACCGCCCGGTGACGGTAGCGTTGGCGGTCCACTCATGAGGGAGCCGCCGATGTCCTTGTCCCCGAAGATGATTCTGATCTGCGGCGCCA
>JAYUCR010000213.1:0-11126 GCA_043740165.1 Acidobacteriota bacterium
TCGATTACGCGGTGCAGAAGTGCCTGTCGGGGAGCTTCGGGCAGGCCGGGCAGTCGTGCATCGCGGTGCAACGGATCCTGGTCCACGAATCGATCTACCCGGCGTTCGAGACGAAGTTTCTCGAAGGGGTGGCCCGGCTGAAAGTCGGCGACCCGCGCGATCCGCAGACGGTGGTCGGGCCGGTGATCGATTCCGGGTCGGCCGATCGGCTCCAGGCCTGGATCGCCGAAGCGAAATCGGCCGGGGCGCGGGTGCTGGCGGGCGGCGGGCGGGACGGCAACGTCATCCAGCCAACCGTGGTGGCCGACGCCGGACCGGAGCTCAAGGTCTCCTGCCAGGAGGTCTTCGGGCCCGTGGTCACTCTCGGGCGCTACCGCGATTTCGAGGCGGCGATCCGGGAGGCCGACGCTTCGGACTACGGCCTGCAGGCCGGCCTGTTCACGCACGACATCCGCCTGATCCAGCACGCGGTGCGCCACCTCAACGTCGGCGGGCTGGTGATCAACGACGTGCCGACGACGCGCATCGATTCGATGCCCTATGGCGGCAACCGGGACTCGGGGCTGGGGCGGGAGGGACCGCGTTACGCCATGCATGAGATGTCCGAGCCCCGCCTGGTGCTCTTCAACCTCAATCATTAGGAGCCTTCCGGAGGGGCCTTTCCCACCGGCCCCTCCCCGGTCACAGGGAAGTCGCGCCCGGGCAGCGATTGCCGGAACCGCCGGTGGCTCACCCCGGTACTATGGGACGGACCGGTAAGGACCTAGATGCCCGCCGAGTCGAGCGATTTCGAGCTGGTCCAGGAGATTCTGGCGGGGCGGGTCGACAAGTTCGAGATCCTGGTCCGGAAGTACCAGCGCATGGTTGCCACCGCGGCGCTGCGGATGGGAGTTCCGAGGCAGGAGGTCGAGGACGTGGCCAGCGAGGTCTTCTACAAGGTGTTCCGCAGCCTGCGCCGTTACGAGCCGACCCACGCCCTCTCGACATGGATGTACCGGATCACCGTGAACGCCGCCCTGGACCACCGCCGCAGTCGTCGGCACGACTCGCGGTCGGAGGAGATCCCCGCCAGCCTTGCCGACGATTCCCCTTCGCAGCTCGACACCGCGGAGGACCGGCAGCGGGCCGGCATCCTGCACGAAGCGCTCGGTCGTCTCCCGGATCACTACCGGACGCCGCTCATCCTGACGCACGTCGAGGGGCTGTCGCTCGACGAGGTGGCGCGCATCCTCAACCTGCCCGAAGGGACGATCAAGTCGCGCCTCTTCCGGGGCCGGGGGCTCCTGAAAGAGATCATCCGTCGCCACTACCCGGCGCTGGCGCCCGGAGCCGCCATGGGGGCATCGTCATGAAGGGAGCCGGCCGCCCCTCTGAAGGCCCTGACCTGGATGCCCGCTGGGCCGACCAGATCCTGGCACCGCTGCGCCGGGAGCGGCTCGAGCTCGATGTCACACCCTCGGTGATGTCGTGGGTGGAAGGACAGAATCGCCCCGCCGAATTTCCCCCGCTCCCGGGACGCCTGCCCCAGTTTGCCTGGGCCGCGTCCCTGATTCTCGGGCTCGTTTGCCTGGGACTGCTGGTCGCGACTTGCGGCGTGATGATCCTGGGAGGCGACGAAGGGGCCCGGACACTCCTGGCTCTCACCGGCTCGGCCGGCCGCATGGCGCTTCTTTCAGCGGGCTATCTGCTGCTCGTGGCGCAGGCGTTCGGGGCAACCGCCTTCACGCTCGGGAAAGGCGCATGGACTTTGATCGACCTCATGGCGCCGCTCGTTCGCGGCGCGGGGTTCCTCGCCGCGGTGGCCGGAGCGATCTCGATCGGTGTCAGCAGCTACGTGTTCGCGAACGCGCGGAGGTCCGCGCCGATCGCGGACCACCGCGACCTTCAACTGTCCAACGGAGGCCTTTCATGACACCTCGCTCAATCCTCGCGGCCTGCCTGGCGCTCCCCCTCATCGCCATCCCGGCGATCGCCGCCCAGGCCCCCGGCACCGGTGCTTCCACCGGGGCTCATCCGGCGCCGATCGCCGCCAGCGCCTCGGCGGTCGGCGTGACCGAGGACTCGTATGTGCCCAAGGGCGAGGTGCACGACGGCGACCTGGTCGCGATCTTCGGAGACGTCCGGGTCGAAGGCGAGGTAACCGGCAACGTCGTCGTGGTGATGGGGAGCCTGGAGCTCTCCGGCACGGTCCGCGGGGACACCGTCGCGGTCATGTCCTCGGCACACCTGTCCGATACGGCCAAGGTCGACGGGCAGCTCATCGGCGTCGGCTATTCGATTCAGCGCGATGCGGGCAGCGAGATCAACGGCGAGGTGGTGAACGTCGGGTTCATGAACCTGCTGCCGTTCGTCGGCCATCACGGCGGGCTGTCGGGGTTCCTGCGATTCCTCTTCATCCTGCACATGATCGCGCTGGCCTTCCTGTTCGTCGTCATCCTGATCATCACGGCGCTCATCCCGCGGCGGCTCTCGGTGATGGCGGCCGCCTTCCCGTTGCGCTGGGGCTGGGCCTTCCTCGTCGGCGTCCTGACCTACGCCGGCGTTGCCATCGGCGTCATCTTCCTGGCCGTCACCATCATCGGCATCCCGCTGGCGGTCCTGCTCGGCTTCCTGGCCGCGGTTGTCAAGTGGATCGGGCTGGCCGCGCTCTGCTACCTGATCGGCCACACGGTCGGGCGCAATCTCTTCGGCCGCGAGTTGCCACACCTCGCCTGCGTGCTCGGGGGCTTCGTCTTCTATTCACTCCTGACGATGATCCCGTTCGCCGGCTGGGTGTTCAGCCTGGTGATGAAGATCCTGGCGACCGGGCTGGTGCTGGTGACACGGTTCGGGGTCGATCCGGCGCCCAACCCGCAGCCCTCCGCCATGCCCCCTCAGGTGGCCGGCGCCCCCGTGACGGGTGGAACCACCGCCGCCACCTCCTAGGAAGTGCCGGCAGTCATGCGTCGCTGCCAGCGGCCCAGGACGAGACAGACGGCAATCCACGCCGCCGTGATCGGCAGGCTCGCCATCGCCACCCGCGTCGCCGGATCGCCCGAGAGGGTCAGCAGCTTGTAAACCCAGGCGCCGATGGCGTCCCCGCTCCGATAGACGAAGGTGTCGATGAAGCTCTTCGCCTTGTACTTCTCCTCCCGGCGGACCACCGTGTACAGCACCTCGCGCGCCGGCTTGGCGGCGGCGTAGTCACCGGAGCGCCGCAGCACCTGGAAGGTCATCAGGACTCCGAGCTGCGGATAGGCCATCAGCACGCCGAACCCGGCCAGGCTGATCGACGGCAGGATCGATTGCGTGGCCCCCAGCCCGATCGCCTTGATGATCCTCCCGGTCAGGAACATCTGCGCCACGATCGACACCAGGTTCACCAGGAAATCGATGCGGGCGAAGATGGCGGTGCGCGCCTCCGGAGTCACGGCGCTCGCCTGGACGATGCGCGCCTGCTCCAGGTAGGCGAAGGTGGAGGTGGTGGTGAACAGGAGCATGTAGAGGCAGATGAGCAACAGATACGGCGAGCGCAGCACCAGCGTCAGCCCGCCCCATGCCCCGGTGCGCGAAAACTCCGCCGGCGATCCCTCCACGGCTTGCGCCCCGGTGGCATGCGCGGCGGCGGCCGGCGCGGGCGCGGCGCTCCAGGACAGCGAACCGCTCAACGCTTCGAGGCGATGGAGCGCCACCACGCCGATCTCCAGCACCACCGCGGCGATCAGGAGAAGCTGGACCGTGCCGACGGCGTGGACGATCGACGTGGTCAGGAAGGAGCCGCCGACGGCCCCGAGGGTACCGCCGGCGCTGATGAACCCGAACAGCCGTTTCCCCTGCTCGCTGCGGAAAAGATCGGCCATGTACCCCCAGAAGATCGAGACCACGAACAGGTTGAAAACACTTGTCCAGATGAAGAACCCGCGGGCCACGTACGCGCCGCGCTCCGGGGAAAGAACGTGGAAGAAAATGAAGAACAGGAGCAGGTTGAAAGCGAAGAAGTGGTGGGCGATCGGAATGAAGCGGCGCCGCGGGGTGCGCGACACCAGGAGCGAAAACAGCGGGCTGGCGGCGAGCGTGGCAAGAAGCGTCCCGGTGAACATCCACGGGAGATTCCTGACCCCGCCCGCGACCCCCATCTCCTCACGCAGCGGACGCAGGATGTAGTAGGCGGCCAGCATCAACCCGCCGCATCCGGACGACCAGAAGAGGGCGGCCAGCTCCCCTTCGCGGACGTCGACCAGCCGGCGCAGCAGTGAAAGCGTCCGGCCTTTCAACCCTTCTGTGCCTGGCGCGCGTGCCAGGCCGCCAGGACCTCCGCCTCGCGTTCCGGGGTGAGCCCGCTCGTGAGCTTCGCCTGGTGCTCGGCCGGCTCGGTGCGGAACCATTCGAGGGTCGCCCGGGTGGTCTCCTCGACCGGCCGGAAGGCAAGCCCTCGTCCCATCGCCCGCGCCGAGCTGATGCGCGAGAAGCCGGCGTCCTCGCCGATCGGCGGCACCCAGACAGGCATGTCGGACCAGGCGGCCACCTTCTGATCATCGAGAAACGCTGCATCGGCCCAGGTGAAGGTCGCCTTGCCGCCTCCCGTCGCGTTGCAGGCGTCGAGGAGGTGGCCCATGCCGAGCTCTTCTTTGGGCCCGACGGCGTTGTAGACGCCGACCGTGCGATCCTCGATTGCCTTCACGATCCAGTCCCCCAGATCGCGCACGTCGATGTACTGCACCGGGTCGGCGGGGGTGCCGGGGGCGAGCACCTCTCCTCCCCGCGCCACGCGCACCGGCCAGTAGGTGAACCGGTCGGTCGGGTCGCCGGGGCCGACGATGAGACCGGGACGGACGTTCGTGACCCGGCCCGGCATCGATTGCTCGGCCGCCCCTTCGCACAGCGCCTTGAGGGCGCCGTAGTTCTCCTTGACGTTTTCGTTGGTCGGGTCGGCGATGGTCGCCACCGGCCCGTTCTCGTCCATGCCGGGCTTTTCGGCCTTGGCGTAGACCGAGATGGTGGAGACGAAGACATATTGCTGGACGGCGTCCTTCAGCAAGTCCGCCGAGGCGCGCACCACGCGGGGCACGTATCCCGAGGTGTCGACCACGGCGTCCCACTTGCGGCCTTCGAGAGCCTTGAGGTTGCCATCGCGGTCACCCAGCAGTTTCTCGATGTCGGGGAAGAGTCCGGGGTGGGTCTTGCCGCGGTTGAAGAGGGTCAGCGAATGGCCGTGCTTGCGGGCGGCATCGACGACCTGGGGACCGAGAAAGCGGGTGCCGCCCAGGATCAGGATCGACAGCTTTTTCGGCGTCTTGCCCTTCCCCGTCTTCTCCTTCGCCGCGAGCCGCGCCGCCTGCTCCGCCGCCGCGATCGGCGCGGCCCCCAGCCCGGCAAGGGCCGCCACGGCCGCCGCCTTCCGGAGGAACGCCCGGCGTGCCCGGTCCGTCACCAAGCCGTCGTCATCTGCATCCCGGTCCGCATCCCGCATGCCGCCCCCCTCGCCGTGTCCGGCCGCCCGGTGGAATCCGGGACGGGCATTCTAACGGAAGGCGCGGCGCGAAGGTTCACACGGTGCGCCGGTCGAAGCGCACGTACTCGAAATCGAACGGATGGTTGTTGACCCCCTTGGTCGGCGGGGCGATCCAGGAGGCGATCTTCCCGGGCTCGCAGACCGGCTGCATGAGGCCGCGCACGTAGGCGCGGTCGGCTTCCGAGGGGAGCCAGCTGTCGCGGCGGCGATCCCACTCCGCCTGCGGCATCAGGGTCCCGTCGGGGGTCAAGGGCAGTCCGGCGTAGATCCCGATGCGCCGGTTGAAGCCGCGGTGCGGCAGAAAGAGGCGCGCCTTGATGCCGTGCTCCGCGAGGGTCTTGTTCCAGATGTCGAGGCCGCGCTGGTTGTCCTCGACGTAGGCGTCGCGCAGGATTTCGTTCATGGCGTTCCGGAGCGGCACCTCCTGGTGCGCGAAGGCTCCGCCCTCCACCACCGGCATGTCATAGCTGCCCGAGAGCGCCAGATGATCCTCGCACTTCTTTTCGTTCGCCCGCCCCTTCAATCCCGCGGCGAAGTAGTCGGCCGCGTTGCTGGAGATCTCCCCTCCGAAGAGGTCGATCGACAGCGAGTACCAGTAGTTGATGTATTTCTGCAGGGTGTCGAGATCGATGCCGCCCTGGCGGCGGACGTCGCCGTCCGGCCCCGCGTTCTCCGGCGCGCGCTTCATCAGCTCGCAGGTGCGCTGCACGATGCGCCGTATCCCGGTCTCGCCGACGAACATGTGGTGCGCTTCCTCGGTGAGCATGAAGCGCGTGGTGCGCGACAGGGGATCGAAGCCGCTTTCCGCCAGGGCCAGCAGCTGGTACTTCCCGTCCCGGTCGGTGAACATGGTGAACATGAAGAACGACAGCCAGTCGTCGATCGGCGCGTTGAACGCGCCCAGGATGCGGGGCCGGTCGACGTCCCCCGAGCGCCTCGCGAGCAGCGCTTCGGCCTCCTCGCGCCCGTCGCGCCCGAAGTAGGCGTGCAGAAGATAGACCATCGCCCAGAGGTGCCGCCCCTCCTCGACATTCACCTGGAAGAGATTGCGCAGATCGTACAGGCTCGGGCAGGTCGCCCCCAGGCGGCGCTGCTGCTCGACCGAGGCCGGCTCGGTATCGGCCTGGGTGACGATCAGACGTCGCAGGGAGTTGCGGTATTCCCCCGGCACCTCCTGCCAGACCGGCTGCCCGGCGTTCTCGCCGAAGCCGATCGTCCGGCCGGCCTCCGGCTGCGCCAGGAAGATCCCCCAGCGGTACTCCGGCATGCGCACATAATCGAAGTGCGCCCAACCGGCCGAGTCGACGGAGATGGCGGTGCGCAGGTAGACCTCGTTCGCCTGGAAGCGCTCCGGGCCCATCTCCTTCCACCACTCGAGGAACGACGGCTGCCAGTGCTCGAGGGCGCGCTGCAGCCGCTTGTCGCTCGACAGGTCGACGTTGTTGGGGATCTTCTCGGACAGCTCCATGTTCATGCCTACGTCCTCCTCCAGTCGAACGCCGGCCGCTCCGGCTTGCCATAGCACTTCAGGGCCCCATGGTCGCCAACCGCGTTGGGGCGCTGGAAGATCCAGTTCTGCCATGCCGAGAGACGCCCGAAGATCTTGGTCTCGGCCGACTCGGCCCCCGGGAAGCGCAGCGACGCCTCCATGCCGGTGAGGGCGTCGGGTGACAGAGAGGCGCGCTCCTCGATCGCCACGCGGACCTCGTCGTCGTAGTCGATGTCGTCGGCCGCCACGGTCAGCAGCCCCGCGGCGAGAGCCGCGCCGGCGTCGAAGCGCACGGCCTCCCCTCCGGCGACGCGGGCCCCCAGGGCGTCGAGGTCCCCCGGCCGCGCCATGTAGCGGACTTGCAGGCGGCTCAGGCCGTGCCCCATCGGCAACGGGCCAAAGTTGAGCGGCGAGAGCATCAGCGTCACCGGGCGCTTCGGATCGTCGAGCCCGTAGGTGCGATCGGCGGCGAGCGCCGTTTCCAGAAGCGATCCGGCGAAGCACGAGCCCGGCTCGACCAGGGCGAACATCGAGCGCGCCGTCACGTCGAGCCGCCTCAGGGTGCGGGCGAGGTGCAGAACGACCTCGCGCGCGAACCAGTCGGCGGCGGCGAAGCGGGCGATCGCCGCGTCGTGGCGACGGGCCTGCTCCGAATCCCCGGAGCTCTTGATCAGCAGGAGTCCGATCTCCGGCTCGTTGAAGCGCAGGCGGCAGAGGGCATCCGACAGCTCGCGCGACAGGCGCAGCATCCAGAGGTCGGCCCCCTCGCGGCGCGCCGCGGCGGCATCCGGCGGCGGCGGGCCATCCGGTCCTTTCAACGTCAGAGTCGCGGTTCTCCCCTTGCGATCGATCGCCACGTCGACCGCCGTGTAATGCAGCCGATCCGGACCGACCTCGCGCTTCAGCGGCGTCAGGGTCACCCCCGGTCCGGAGCGCAACGGCGAGGTGGCCGCCAGCTGCGCCAGCCGCTCGCGCACCAGCTCCTCGAAGCGGCTCTTCGGGGCGATGGCGTCCACCAGCCGCCAGTCGACGGCCCGCTGTCCCCGCACCCCTTCGGCCAGGGTGCAGAAGATGTCGGCGTGATCGCGCCGCACGCGCCGCTTGTCGACGAGGCGGGTCAGGCCGCCGGTCCCCGGCAGCACGCCGAGCAGCGGCACCTCCGGAAGGCTGACCGCCGAGTTGCCGTCATCCACCAGCAGAATCTGTTCGCAGGCCAGCGCCATCTCGTATCCGCCTCCGGCGGCGATGCCGCTGCACGCCGCCAGGTAGCGTTGGCCGGAATGCGCCGAGGCATCCTCGATCGCGAGGCGCGTTTCGTTGGTGAACTTGCAGAAGTTCACCTTGAAGGGGTGCGAGGACCCCGCCAGCATGTGGATGTTGGCCCCCGCCGAGAAGACGCGGTCCTTCCCGGAGGTGATGGCGACGGCCCGCACCTCGGGATGCTCGAAGCGCAGCCTCTCGACCGCGTCGGCCAGCTCGATGTCCACCCCGAGATCGTACGAGTTGAGCTTGAGGGCGTACCCGGGACGCAGCGGCTTGCTGTCCTGCACGTCCCAGACGAGGCGCGCGGCGTCTCCCTGAATCTTCAGGCGCCAATGCTGGTAGCGGCCCGGCTCGGTTTCGAACTCGATCGGTGGTTCGATGGCCATCACGCGGCTTCCTCCCGGCTTCCCAAGGCCCCGCGGCCCGATGCCTGGCTTTCCGCAGGCGCGGAGCGGGGACGGAAATGCACTATATTGCAGTTTCTGGCACTCTGGCTGCGATGACGTGCACTATACTACAGCAATGCGCCGTCGCAAGGACCAGGCCGCTCTCCTGCGCCGCGTCGGGCAGGCGGTGCGTGACGCGCGCCGCCGCAAGCGGCTGACCCGCGCCACCCTGGCCGCCGCCTCCGGTGTTTCGGAGCGTTTCCTGGCGCAAATCGAGGCCGGCGCCGGAAACGTGTCGCTGCTGCGCCTGGCCGATCTGGCGACGGCCCTCGAGATCCCGATGGTGCAGGTGCTGGCGGCCCCCGCGGCACCCGGAGGACGGCGCATCGCCCTCATCGGCCTGCGTGGCGCCGGGAAGAGCACCGTCGGCGCTCTGCTCGCCCGTCGCCTCAAGGTGCCGTTCGTCGAGCTGGACACCCTGATCGAGGCGGCCGCCGGCCTGACCATCGGCCAGATCTTCGAGCTGCACGGCGAGCGTTACTTCCGCCGCCTCGAACGGGAGGTGCTGTCGCGCTTCGTGGCCACCGGGGCCTCGGCGGTCCTGGCGACCGGCGGCGGTCTGGTCACCGACCCTGAGAGCTTCGCCCTCCTGCGCGCCACCTGCGCGACCGCCTGGCTGTCGGCCGAGCCGAAAGCCCATCACGATCGGGTCCTGGCGCAGGGCGATCGGCGACCGATGGCCGACAACCCTGACGCCATGGCCGAGCTGCGCGCCATCCTCACCGCCCGCCGGCCGCTCTACGCGCAGGCCGACGTCACGATCGACACGTCCCGGCTGACGCCCAAGGAATCCGCGCAGGCGATCGCCGGCGCCCTCGTCGAAGGCTAGGCCGATCCCTCGCGGCCGGTCGGGGTCACCGTCCGCGTCTGCTCCTGCATGAACGGGATGGCGCGCGCCAGCAGGCCGCCGTTGGTGGCGAGCAGCGTGTAGTGGCTGCGGTTCAGCCAGCGCAGTGTGGGGCGATCCCAGGCGTTCCACAGACGGCGCACCGAGCGCGGCAGCATGATGCGGTCGTAGCGGCCGGCGACCATCAGGATCCGCTCGCGCGGCACGAGCGGGTGGAACACCCCCGGCGAGATGATCGTCCAGGCCCGGGTCAGCTTGGCGCGATCGAGCATGCCGCAGGCCTGCAGGTCCTCGCGGACGTTCTTCCCCAGATCCGTATCGAGAATCGGCGAGACCGGCGAGTCGCCGGTGCCGCCGAGCACGGCGAATTCCCAGTCGCCGCGCACCGCCGCCATGATCCCGGCGAGGTATCCCCCGAGCGAGTAGCCAAGAACCCCGATGCGGCGATGGCCCCGCGATCGCAGCCAGTCGGCGGCGCCGATCAGGTCGATCACCCCCTGACGGAACGCCTCGACGGTCATCACCACGTCGGCGCTGACCACCAGCTCGCCGCTGTAGGAGCCCTTGGGGGTGCGCTCGAAATGCAGCGGGTGGACCACGAACGCCACCGAGAAGCCGGCGCGCAGGAACGGCCGGACGTACAGGTGCTCGATCGTCTTCAACGTGCGGTGCGCCCAGCCGTGGCTGATCAGCACCACCGGGGCGTCGTCGACCTGCGTGTTGCGATAGAAACGGCCGACCGCCAGGTTGGACTCCGGGAACTGCACCGGGTAGAGGGTCGGGAAGGTGAAGCGGCTGACGGCGGCGTGGCGCAGGTGCCCCACGTGGACCTCGGTCACAATCGGCAGCGACGTCTCCCCCCGGTAGAACAGCGAGGGATCGCGCACGAACTCCGGAGAGTCGTGCGCCATCCAGGCGTCGCTCTCGGTGGCCAGGATCCGGCCGCGGTGGTAGGTCACCTTGTACCAGATGCGGAAGCGGTCGAACTGCATCTGCAGGGCGCGCAGCACGCGCGTCGACGGCGTCGAGCGCGCGCGCGGGCGCCGGGCCGAGGGCAGGGGTTTCCGGATCCGTTCGAGTTGCGGCATGGTCTCCAGAGCTTACATGTGCCCGCTGTAGAAAGTCTCGACCGGGACGCCTTCAGGAAGACGGCGGCGCAGCTCCTCCGCCAGGGCGTCCAGCTCGTCGTCCTCGAGCGGCATGACGTAGCTCTCCGCCGGCGGACGCGCCACCGTGTAGGCCTGCACCAGCTTGATCCGGCCGCCCTCCGCGTGAATCGCGCCCACCCTGTCGCAGTAGGCCACGATCTCGTCGAACCCTGGGCCCTGGCCGTGGATTTTCATGAACAGGCTCTGCAGCACGACCGGACGGACCCGCGCCGCCTGGAGGATGTTCGCCAGGACCTTCGCCAGCGGGATCGTGGTGCGCTCGACGAGGCGGTAGTACTCCTCGGTGCCGGCATCGAGCTTCAGCCAGAATTCCCCTTGCGCCGCGTCCATCAGGCGCATCGCTTCGACGACGTTCGGGCGGTCGATGAGGGTCGCGTTGGTCAGCAAGATGACCTTGAGCCCGGCGAACCCCTCCTCCTCC
>JAYUCR010000214.1:0-11119 GCA_043740165.1 Acidobacteriota bacterium
AGCTTGAACTCGTCCGGGTTGGACGCCCGGCGCAGCGCCTCCTCCATCGAGATCAGATCCTTCCGGAACAGCTGGTAGATCGACTGATCGAAGGTCTGCATGCCGTACTGCGAGGTGCCCTGTGCTATCGCATCGTGGATCATCTTGGTCTTGTCCTTGTTCTCGACGCAGTCGCGGATGAAGTTGGTGGTCCGCATCACCTCGACCGCCGGGACGCGCCCGGTGCCGTCGGCCTTCGGGAGCAGGCGCATCGACACCGCCGCCTTGAGCACCGCCGCGAGCTGCAGGCGGATCTGCTTCTGCTGGTGGGGCGGGAAGACCGAGATGATCCGGTTGATCGTCTCGGTCGCATCCAGGGTGTGCAGGGTCGAGAGGACGAGGTGCCCGGTCTCGGCGGCGTTGAGGGCGGTTTCGATCGTCTCGTAGTCGCGCATCTCGCCGACCAGGATGACGTCCGGATCCTGGCGCAGGGCGGAGCGCAGGGCGGCGGCGAACCCCTTGGTGTCGACCTCGACCTCCCGCTGGTTCACCAGGCTCTTCTTGTCCCGGTGCAGGAACTCGATCGGGTCCTCGATGGTCATGATGTGCTCGGTGCGCGTGGTGTTGATGTAGTCGATCATCGCCGCGAGGCTGGTCGACTTTCCGGAACCGGTGGTCCCGGTCACCAGGATGAGCCCGCGCCGCTCGTCGGCAATCGTCTTGAGGACGGGCGGGAGCATCAGCTCCTCGGTGGTCAGGATCTTCGACGGGATGACGCGCAGGACGAGACCCACGGTGCCGCGCTGCTGGAAGATATTGACGCGGAAACGGCCCAGCCCCGGGACCGAGTAGGCCAGGTCAATCTCGAAGTGGTCCTTGAATTTCTGCTTCTGGCGCCCGCTCATGATGCTGAACGCCATCGCGATGGTGTCTTCCTGCGACAGGCGCGTCAGCTCCGACAGCGGCAGCAGGGCGCCGCTGACGCGGATGACCGGATAGGAGCCGACCTTGAGATGGAGGTCGGAGGCCCTCCTCTCCGTGGCGATCTTCAACAAGTCGTTGATATGCATCGTTTCCCCCACGGGGCGGACGAAGGGCCCGCACGAGACGGGGCGAAATCTAGGGCCCGCCTCGCCCCAAGTCAAGAAAGGGGCTTTGTTTACCGGGATTTACGCCGGAGAGTACGGCTCAGACGTGGGTCAGCCAGTGATGCCGATCGGGCTTCTGGCCGGCAACCATGGCATTGAATTCGGCCTGAACGCGGCCGGTGATCTCGCCCCGTCCACCGCGGCCGATGGGGGCACGGTCGACGCTCCGGATCGGGGTGACCTCGGTGGCGGTGCCGACAAAAAACACCTCGTCCGCGATGTACAGCATCTCGCGCGGGATGCTGCGCTCGACCACCGGAATGCCCAGGTCCGCCGCGAGCTGCATGACGGTTTGTCGTGTAATCCCGGGCAGGATGGAGGCGGTCAGGGGCGGGGTGTAGAGCGTTCCCTTCTTCACAAGGAACAGGTTCTCGCCGCTCCCCTCGCTGACGAAGCCGTAACTGTCGAGGGCGATCCCCTCGGCGTACCCGTTCACCATCGCTTCCATCTTGATGAGCTGGGAGTTCATGTAGTTGGCGCTCGCCTTGGCCATCGCCGGCAGGGTGTCGGGCGACTGGCGGCGCCACGAGGACACCATCACGTCGACCCCTTTCTCGGTCGCGTCCTTGCCCAGGTAGGCGCCCCACGGCCAGACCGCCACGGCGACGTCGATAGTGCACGGGAAGGGATCGACCCCGAGCGACTCGTAGCCGCGGAACGCCAGCGGCCGGATATAGCAGGCCTCCATCCTGTTGACCTTCACGGTCTCGAGGATCGCCGACTCGATCTGCTGGCGCGTGAACGGGATCTCCATGCGGTAGATCCGGCACCCGTCGAACAGCCTCTCGACATGCTCGTGCAGGCGGAAGACAGCGGGCCCCTTGGGGGTCTTGTAGGCGCGGATCCCCTCGAAGATGCAGGAGCCGTAATGGATGACGTGCGAGCAGACATGGATCGTCGCCTGATCCCACGGCACCAGGTGCCCGTTCATCCAGATTTTCTCGGTTTTCGCGAAGGGCATACGGTCTCCCTCGGGCACGCGGCGCCCGCTGTCAGGCGATCGGGATGATGTAAAGGAATCGCAGTATAAAACAGCCCCTGATCCCGATCAAGCATCCACGCGATGGGCCGGACAGGCTGCGAGGAGCCGGACAGGGTCCTAGCGGCGGCTCAGAAGGAGCGCCGACCAGGGCCTGGTCCGCAATCGGGCCGCAGCGGTCAGGCCGAGCGGCAGGCCGGCGGCCACGAGTGCGGGCTCGTCCTCGATCAGGATGCCGGAAAGGATCGCGCGGCCGCCGGGGCGGAGCGCCCGCGCCAGGTCGGGGAGAATCCGCCCGATGACCGCGGAGCCGATATTGACCAGCGCCAGATCGAACGGGCCCTTGCCGCAGGCGGCTGCCGCATCGTCGCGCTGGACCAGAACGCCGCTCTCGATCGCATTGCGGTGCAGCGTATCGCGCGCCACGCCCACCGCGATCGGATCGCTGTCGACCGCCAGGACGCGGGTCGCGCCCAGCCGGTGCGCCGCGACGGCGAGAATGCCGGTGCCGGTGCCGAGATCGACCACCTGGTCTCCGGCCCGCAGATGGTCCTCGAGCAGGCGCAGGGCCATCCGCGTCGAGGCGTGCTCGCCGGTGCCGAACGCTTGTCCGAAAGGAATTTGGATGGCGATGCGCTCCCCGGAACGCTTGGTCGCGCAGGACTCCGGCACCACCAGGATCCGCCGGCCGATGCGCATCGGCCGGAGGGTTTTCTGCCACGACTCCACCCAGTGTCCGTCGGCCATGCGGCGCAGGCGGGGGCGGCAGGTCGGGGGGACCGCGGCCGCGATCAGCGCGCGTTGCAGGCGGCGCCGCAGCGGCTCCTGCGAGGAGCGGCCCGGGAACCAGGCTTCGAGCACGATGCGGGGATGGCCGATCCGGCGCGAGGCGGCGCGCATTTGAATGCCCAGGCAACCGGACTCCCAGAATGCCGCGACCGCCTGGTCCTCGAGCGCCGCCGGCAGATCCAGCGCCGCGCCGATCCAGCTGACCGCGCGCGGCGGACGGGGCTTCTCCATCAGGAAAAGATGTCCTTCACGCGGCCGAAGAGGTCGCGTCCGGGCGCTTCGGCCGGATCCTCCTGCTCGCGCAGCTTCTCGAACAACTCCCGCTGCGCCCGCGTCAGACGTGCCGGGATCCGGACCGCGACCGTCACGTAGAGGTCACCGCGCGGCGAGCCATCGAGCGCGGGGAGCCCCTTCCCCTTGAGCGCGAACGTGGTGCCCCCCTGGGTGCCGGACGGGACGGTCACGCGCGCGGTGCCTTCGAGCGTTGGCACGGTGATCTCTGTGCCCAGGGCCGCCTGCGCAATCGTCAGGGAGGCGGCGCTGAAAAGGTGCGGCCCCTCGCGGCGTAAGTCGGCATGCTCGCGCACGGTGATCAGAACGTACAGGTCGCCCGCCCGCCCGCCGCGCAGCCCGCCCTCCCCCTCGCCGGTCATGCGCAGGCGGACGCCGGTCTCCACCCCCGGCGGAACCCGCACCTTGATGTGGCGCGTCTGCCGCTTGCGCCCCTCACCGCGGCAGGCGGAACAGGGATCTTTGATCGACTGCCCGCTCCCGCCGCACGTGCCGCAGGGCTGGCTGAGGGTGAAAAATCCCTGCTGCCGGACCACCTGCCCGCGGCCGCCGCAGGCGCGGCAGGTGGTCCGGGCGCCGCCGCGCCCTCCGCTCCCGGAGCAGTCGGCGCAGGTTTCGAGGCGCGGCACTTCAATCTCTTTTTCCACGCCGCGCGCCACTTCGACCAGGTCCAGCTCGAGGTCGTACCGCAGGTCGGATCCGCGTCGCGCCCCGCCCCGTCCTCGCGAAGCGTGGCCCCCGAACATGTCGCCCATGGAAAATCCGAACAGGTTGCCGAGGACGTCCTCGAATCCGGAGAAGACGTCGGCGTTGAAGCCGCCGAACGGGTCGGCGCCCGCGCCGCCCACCCCGGCGTGTCCGAACTGGTCGTACCGCGAGCGCTTTTCCTGGTCGGCCAGAACGGCGTAGGCCTCCGCCGCCTCTTTGAACTTTTCCTCGGAGGCGTGGTCGCCGGGATTGCGGTCGGGGTGGTGCTTCAGGGCCAGCTTGCGGTAGGCCTTCTTGATCTCGGCGTCGCCGGCATCCCGGGCCACGCCGAGAATCTCGTAGTAGTCGCGTTTTTTCAAGACGGAACACCCGCTCCGGGAACGCCCCTTCTCGGCTGCGTCCCGGATGGCGTCAGGCCGAGGTGTCTAGGAAGAGGAGACCACCGGGGTGGAGCCGGAACCGTTCGCGTCCCCTGACCCGCTGCCGCCACCGGGCGCGCCCATGGACGGATTGTACAGGATGACCTCGGTGAGAATCGCCGAGGCTTCCGCGAGCTTTTCGAGCGACTCGGTGCACTCGCTGATGCTGGCCGAGGCCAGCGCCTTGCGCGCCCCATCGATGATTTTCTTGACCGTGCTGCGTCTCTCCTCGCTGAGCAGGCTGCCGAATTCCGCGAACGACCGCATGTTCGAATCGAGCAGCCCCTCCAGCCTGGCCTGGATGCGGAACAGCTCCGCCTTCTTGCGATCGTCGTCGGCATGCCGCGTTGCGTCGTCGATGATCTCCGTGATCTCCTTATCCGTCAAGCCCCCGGAGGGGGTGACGAGGATTTTCTGCTCCGTCTTCGAGGCCATGTCGCGCGCCGAGACGTTCACGATGCCGTTGCTGTCGATGTCGAACGTCACCTCGATCTGGGGCACCCCCTTGGGCGCCGGCGGGATCCCGACGAGCTCGAAACGGCCGAGCGACTTGTTGTAGGCGGCGACCTCGCGCTCCCCCTGCAGGACGTTGATCTCCACCTTTCCCTGGTTGTCGACCACCGTCGTGAAGATCTTCGACTTCCGGGTCGGGATGGTCGTGCTGCGCTCGATCAGCTTGGTGAACATGCCGCCCCGGGTCTCGATGCCGAGCGACAGCGGGGTGACGTCGAGCAGGACCATGTCCTTGACCTCGCCCTGCAGGATGCCGGCCTGGATGGCCGCGCCGATGCCGACCACCTCCTCGGGGTTGCGATCGCGGCTCGGCTCCTTGGCGAACATGTCGCGCACCATCTCGATCACGCGCGGCACGCGCGTCATTCCCCCCACCAGCAGGACCTCGTCGACGTCGGCCGGCTTCAGGCCGGCGAGCTGCAGCGCCTCGAGGCACGGCTTGCGGGTGCGCTCCACCAGATCCGCGGTCATCGTGTTGAACGCCTCGCGCGTCAGCGCCACGTTCAGGTGCTTGGGCCCCTTGGCGTCCGCGGAGATGAACGGCAGGTTGATCTCGACGCGCTCCTCGACTGACAGCTCGCACTTGGCCTTCTCGGACGCCTCCTTCAGGCGCTGCAGTGCCAGTCGATCCTCGCGCAGGGAGATCCCTTCCTTCTTCTCGAACTCCTTCAACAGCCATTCGAGAATCCGCTGGTCGAAATCCTCGCCGCCCAGGAAGGTGTCGCCGGAGGTGGCGCGCACCTCGAAGACGCCCTGCCCGAGCTGCAGGATCGACACGTCGAAGGTGCCGCCGCCCAGGTCGTAGATGGCGATCCTCTTTTCGCTGGTCTCGTTCAGCCGGTAGGCCAGCGAGGCGGCGGTCGGCTCGTTGAGAATGCGCAGCACCTTGAGGCCGGCGATGCGCCCGGCGTCCTTGGTGGCCTGCCGCTGGCTGTCGTCGAAGTAGGCCGGGACCGTGATGATCGCCTCGGTGACCTCAGACTGAAGATGATCTTCGGACATCTCCTTGAGGCGCTGCAGGAGCATCGCCGAGATCTCCTGAGGACTGTGATCCTTGTCGCGCACCCGCACGCGGACGTCGCCGTTCGCCGCCTCCACCACCTGGTAGGGCACGAACTCCCGGGCATGCTGCACTTCCGGAGAATTGAACTTTCGCCCGATGAGACGCTTGACCGAGTAGATCGTGTTCTTGGGATTGGTGACTGCCTGGCGCCGGGCGATCTGCCCGACCAGCTTCTCGCCGCGCTCGGTGAATCCCACCACCGAGGGCGTGGTGCGGGCTCCCTCCTTGTTCGGGATCACCGATGGCACGCCGCCATCCATGGTCGCCACGCAGCAGTTGGTCGTGCCCAAGTCGATGCCGATGACCCTGCCCATCGCTTCGTCCCTCTCGACGCCCTCAGTCGGCGGCGGCCGTCGTCCGGCCTTCCAACTCCAGGGCTCCTCCGGATGACACCTTGACCAGGGCGGGGCGGATCAGCCTCTCCTGGAAGATGTAGCCTTTCTGCATTTCCTCGAGCACGGTCCCTTCCGCAACCCCGTCCGCCGGCTGCACATCGACCGCCTCATGCTGGTTCGGGTCGAAGGCGCCGCCGACCGAGACCACTGCGCGCAACCCCTGCTTCCCGAGAACGTCCAGCATCTCCTTCAGGATCAGCTCCACGCCGCGTCGCAGCGGATTCTCCTGGTCTCCAGGATCGCCGGTCGACAGGGCCCGCTCCAGGTTGTCGAGCACCGGGAGGAGAAGGCGGACCAGGTCGGCTGTCGCCCCGGAGCACAGCCGCTCGACATCCCGATCGGCCCGCTTGCGGAAGTTGGCGAAATCGGCCTGCTGGCGGAGCCAGAGATCGTGATAGCGCTCCTTGTCCCGCAGCGCGGCCTCGAGCTCGGCGGCGTCGGCCGGCGGCTCCTCGGGCGGCGCCACGGGCTCCATATCGATCGGCGGGGTCTCTCGCGGCTCCGTCTCATTGAACCCTTCGACCTCCAGGATTTCGAATTCGTCATCCGTGGACGACACCTCGTCCGCCGCTTCCTCGGGCGCGGCGCCGACACGATCGGACCTCTCTCCGCCGTGGCTCACGGACATGCCACCTCCCGCCGCAATATAGAATCGTGTCGGGGAATGCGCCAGCGCGGCCGATACCGGAGCCCGCTCGGGCCTGGTCCTGAGGATTGGGCCGGAACTAGGGGGTGGGCCGGGGCTGCAGCGAGGAGACGAGGCGCGAGATGTACTCGACGAGGGCCACGGCGCGGTCGTACTCCATGCGGGTCGGCCCCATGATGCCGAGCCATCCCGCCCCGCCGTCCGCGAGACGGTAGGGTGAGGCGACGAGAGACATTCTCCCCAGCGCCAGGTCGGCCGCCTCCGAGCCGATCACGACCCGCACGCCGCCCCGATCGAGGTAGCTGTCGAGCAGCGTCACCAGCCGGTGCTTTTCCTCGAAGGTGGCGAACAGGCTGCGCATGGTCTCGAGATCGGCCAGCTCGGGGTGGTTCATGATGGTCGTCGTCCCCTCGACGACCAGTTTCCGCTCCCCCTCCTCGGCGTCCAGGTAGCGGGTCCCGAGGGTGACCGCGTTGCGCATCATCGAGTCGAAGGCTGCCTTGTCCTGCGCCATCAGGTCCACCAGGTGGCGGCGGATGTCCCGCAGGCTGCGGCCGCCGAATTCCGTGACGAGGTATCGGCCGGCGCGCTCGAGATCGGGCTGCGCGTAATCCTCCTCGGTGTCGAGCACCCGGTGGCTGATCACCTCGGCCCCATCCACGAAGACCACCAGGATGCGGCGCGTGTGCAGGCGGACGAACTCGATGTGCTTGAGAATCGAATCGGACGGGGGCGGCGCCAGGAAATAGGCCACCTGGCTCGACAGGCGCGACAGCAGGCGCGGGATCGCCGCCATCGCCTCGGAGAACTCGCCGCCGATCTCGCGCAGGCCTTCGTCGATGAGCTTCCGGTCCTCGTGCGGCAAGGCGATCGCCGGGAGAAGCGTGTCGACGTAGTAGCGATAGCCCTTGTCGGTGGGGATGCGGCCGGCCGAGGTGTGCGGCTGGGTGAGGTAGCCCGCCTCCTCCAGGTCGGACATGACATTCCGGATGCTCGCCGGGCTGAGCCCTTCCCAGTTCAGCTTGGCGATCGTCCTCGATCCCACCGGCTCGCCAGTCAGAATGTAGTGCGCGATGATGGTGCGCAGAATCCCCTGGGCCCGCGTGGACAGTTCCGGTGACATCCGTTCGGCTCTTCCCTCCCCTGGCACTTACGGGGGTCGAGTGCTAATCTACCGGCCAAGTCCCATGTTGTCAATCAATTCACTCTGACCGACTGAAGCCCCTCGGCGCCCTGCCCGGGGCCCGCATCATCTTTATACCGGTTGATACCGGCCGTCAGGCTCTGGCGGGTCCCGGGCTGCGCTGCTTGAGGAGAAAAGTCTTGATGAAGGGGCCGATCCGGCCGTCGAGAACCGCGTCGACATCCCCCACCTCGACCCCGGTGCGATGGTCCTTGACCATCTGGTAGGGCTGCAGGACGTACGATCGGATCTGGCTGCCGAATTCGATCCCTTTCTTCTCCCCCTCCTCGGCCTGCCGTTTCTCGTCGCGCTTGCGCGTTTCCATCTCGTACAGGCGCGACTTCAGCATCCGCATCGCCATGTCGCGGTTGCGGTGCTGCGAGCGCTCGTTCTGGCACGAGACCACGATGCCCGACGGCAGGTGGGTGATCCGTACCGCCGAGTCGGTGACGTTGACATGCTGGCCGCCGGCCCCGCTGCTGCGGTAGGTGTCGATGCGCAGATCCTTTTCCTCGATGGTGACGACGATGGAGTCGTCGAGCTCGGGGTAGGCATAAACGCTGGCGAACGAGGTGTGCCGGCGCCCGGAGGCGTCGAACGGCGAGATCCGCACCAGGCGGTGCACCCCGCTCTCGGCGCGCAGGAACCCGTAGGCGTTGTGGCCGCGCACCAGGATGGTGGCGCTCTTGATCCCGGCCTCCTCGCCCTTCTGATAATCGAGCGCCTCGACCTTGTACTGATGCGCCTCCGCCCAGCGCAGGTACATGCGATAGAGCATCTCGGCCCAGTCCTGCGATTCGGTGCCGCCGGCGCCGGGATGGATGGTGAGGATGGCGTTGTTCGCGTCGTGCGGCCCGGTGAGCATCACCTCGAGCTCGCGATCGTCGAGGGCGGTCTCGAGGGTCGCAACCGCCGCCGCGAGATCGGCCTCGACCGCCTCCCCTTCGCGCGCCAGCTCGGCGCAGACCTGCGCCTCCTCGACCTTCTGATCCAGGGCGCGCTCCGACTCGATCTCGAGCGTGAGCCGGTTGCGCTCTTTCAGGATTTCCTGCGCCTGCGCGGGGTTGCTCCAGAGGTCCGGGTCGGCGGCCTTCTTGTCGAGGGCCTCGAGCCGGGCACGGGCTTCCGTCAGCTCAAAGATGACCTCGGAGCTCGGCGTGACGCTCCTTGAGGGTTTCCACGCGCCGCAGCAGCTCGTCAAGCTCGAACGATCGGGGCATCGCCGTCGCGGCCTCCGCGCCAGAGGTTTCGACCCGGGCGCAAAAACGCCGCGCACAGCGCGGCGGCGGACAGGAACGTGACTATAGCACACGCCCAGGCGAGCAGATCCCCGGTGCGGGCGTAGAAGGTGTGGCCGGAGAGCGGGCGCAGCTCGCCCCTCAGCACGATCTTCTCGTTCAGGACGGTGGCCTTGACGACGCGACCGAACGGATCGACGAGGGCGCTGATCCCGGTGTTCGCCGCGCGCAGCAGGTAGCGCCGGTTTTCGGCGGCGCGGAAGACCGCCATCGCCAGGTGCTGGCCCGGGGCGCCGCTCTTTCCGAACCATGCGTCGTTCGTGATGTTGACCAGGAACGCGCCTTCCCACGCCAGGGGGCGCACCAGCTCCGGAAAGATCGCCTCATAGCAGACGAACGTGCCGGCGCTCCCATAGGGGGTGGACAGCGCGTGCGGGCTCTTTCCCGGAGCGAAGGCCGCGATCGCTCCCTCGACCATCCCGTCGACGAAAAACAGCACGCGCTGCAACGGCACGTACTCGCCGAACGGCACCAGGTGCGCCTTGTCGTACGGCACCCCGACCGTCCCGTCCGGCGTGATCGCGAAGGCGCTGTTGTAAGCGCGCAGGCGGCCTTCGTCGAGGCGGTAATCGACGCTCCCGGCGACGAGCGTGATCCCGCCCCGGCGGGCGAGATCGGTGACGGCGAAAAGAAAATCGCGCCGCGGCGTGATCACGAACTTCGGCCCGTCGGCCGAAGCGAGCCGATCGGGAACGTAGAACGACAGCGGGCTGGCCGATTCCGGCCAGACGACGATCCGCGCCCCCGCCTGCGCCGCGCGCTCGGTCATCGCCATCAGGTCGTCGACGATCGCCTGCTCCTCCCCCGGCCGCCATTTGCGATCCTGGGGCACGTTCGCCTGGATCGCGGCGACCGAAAGCATCCCGGCTCCCGGGGCGGACGCGGCGCGATCCTGCGATCGCAGGAAGATCACGCCGCCCCCCTGCGCCGCCGCGACCAGGGCGAGCCCCGCGAGCGCCGCCCCCCGGGCCCGGTTCGGCGACGTGCGCACGGTCAGGAGGCCCAGCGCCGCGTTGGTCGTGACGACGAGGAAGGAAACGGCGTAGACCCCGCCCACGGCGCTCACCTGCAGGAGCGGCAGGTTGCGCCACTGCGTGTAGCCGATCGACCCCCAGGGGAATCCGGTCAGCAGTCGCTCCCGCAGAAGCTCCAGCGCCACCCAGAACGGCGGCGCCAGTCCCCACCCGATCCATCCCCATCTCCGCACGGCGGCCGCGAACAACGCCGCGAACAGCGCGAAGTAGGAAGCGAGATAGGCGACGAACAACGCCAGGATCGCGATCGCAACGGGGAACGGCAGTCCGCCGAAGCGGTGCATCACGCTGATGAGCCACGGCAGGAGGAGCACGAAGTACGCCGCGCCGAAAGCGAACCCGCGCCGCGCCGCGCGGGCCGGGGTCGCGCCCGCGATCGCGCGCAGCAGCGGCACCAGCGCCACCAGCGCGAGCCAGCCTTGATCGGCGCGCGGGAACGCCAGCGCGAGGAGCAGGCCGGACAGCAGCGACGGGAGAATGCCGGAGAGACGCTTCTCAGCGCTGTTCATGCAGCAGCCGGAGCGCCTCCTTCACGTCGATCCGGCCATCGGCCGCGGCGCGCACCGCGGCCTGGAACAGCGAGCGCCGCCCGAGTCGGGCCCGCTCGGCTCGAAGGGCCCTGGCCCGCGTCCCGGCGCGGAACGGGTCCCCCTCCTCGAAAGAAAGGAATTCGC
>JAYUCR010000215.1:0-11118 GCA_043740165.1 Acidobacteriota bacterium
ACGGAGTCGTAGATCCCCTGCCCGCCCGGCATGAGGTACAGCAGGCCCCACTTGCCGTTCGAATTGAGCGGGTCCCTGAACATCTTGCGAATGTAGCGCAGGTGGCGCGGCCCCAGCTTCATGAGGTCGTCCAGGTTGGTCGGGAACTGTCCGTTATGGTCCTTGCGGTAGGCGAGAATGGCGTCGACATACTGGTTGCCGCGGAAGATCAACTCCTCCTCGCTGTCGCGCTGCCAGACGACCGACCAGGCCTGTACCGCCACCCCGAGCCCGATCGACATGACCGCCACGCCGACCATCAGGATCAGCAGGAGGGCGCCCGACTCGTCGCGCAGCGGTTGCCGTCTCGTCATCATGCCGAACTCCAGTCAGGCTCGATCAGGGCAGGATCTGGTCCAGGATATCTATCAGGTTGCTGACAATCACCTTGCTCTGATCCGTCGCTCGGATCTGGCCACGGCAGTCATTCCCGGGCGTCTCGCAGCGGGTGGCGCAGGTGCCGTCGTTGATGTCCAGCGTGCGCGTCACCGTGCCGGTTATGATATCGGTCTGGCCGCTGGTGCTGGGTGTGAAGGTGCCGGTGAAGCTCGTGCTCCCCGTATCGACGATCTCGAAGAAGATCGTCACGCCCCCGACCGGGTCGCCGGACGGGTCAATGGCCTTCGCGGTGACGTCGATGGTGTCGGAGCAGGTCAGGATGTCGGTCGAGCTGGACGACAGGGTGATCTGGGCGACGAGCCCGGTCGACGCCGTCAGGGTGAGGCTCGCCGTCGCCTTGCCCGATGTGGCGGTGAGCTGCGGTCCCACGAGGGCGTTATTGAGCGCGGTGACGGCATTGCCGAGATCGTCGGTCGTCACCGGCGTTCCGCCGGGCGGGGTGAGGTCTCCGGAAGTCACCGTGAAACGGACATCCTGTCCCGGAAGCGGCACGCCGATGCTGTTGCGCACCGTCGCCAGGACATCGACCTTCGCCGCCTGGATGCCGCTCACCAGGACGATTTGCGCCGGGTTGGCCGTCAGGGTGATGGTGGAGCCGTCCGGGGCGATGGTCTCGGACTTGTCGCACGCCAGCGCCACGACCAGGAGGGCTCCGGCGATCAGCACCGCCGGCCAGGCTCGCTTCGATTTCAGGCTCATGGAACTTGCTCCTTCGCTACGGAATATACCGTCAACCCCGGGTCGGCTCAATCGCATCTTCGCCATTTACCAGTCTCCATAGTGCGACCCGTCCAGGGCGGTCCCGTCGGATCCGCTGTGCACGTCGGCGACCCCGGCGGCGGCGGTCGGGTCAGCCGAGTCGGTCTCGCCGGTGTCCGCCTGCTCCTCGACCCAGGTGGTGTCCGACCCGGTCATCGGATCGACCGGGATCTTGCGGATGTAGCCGTCCTCCACCAGGGTCTGGAGCGAATCGGGGTATTTCCCCTTGTCGGTGAAGTACTGGTCGATGACGTTGCGCAGCGCGTAGAGGTTTTCGCGCAGGGCCGCCTCCCGGGCGCGCTGCGGCGTCTGGCGGAGCTGCACCACCGCGATGGAGCTCAGGATGCCGATGATCGCCACCACCACCAGGAGCTCAATGAGGGTGAAGCCGCGGCTTTGGATCCCTTTCTTCATCGCCTCACCAGTCCTGGTACTTCGTACCGTCGAGGGCTTTCCCATCGAAGGTCGTGTAGACGTCATAGACGTTCTGCCGCCCCCAGGAGTTCGAATCGGCTTCATCCTGGTAGGAACGCTTGCCCCATTCGGTCGACCGGACGAAGGGGTCGATCGGAAGGCGGCGCAGGAACTTGATCTTCTGCCCCACCGTGCCGACCTTTTCCACCCCCTCCACCAGGATGTCGAGGTCGGTCGGGTAGCATTCCGAATCGACCCCCTCCTTGATGATGAGCCCGGTGTCGCAGTACTTCTTGTAGTCATCGATCGCCTTGCGCATGTCGCGGAGCGCCCGGCGCAGCTCGAGCTCGTGCTGGCGCCTCACGGCGAAGCGGGCGCTCGGCACCACCACGCTCGTCAGGACCAGCAGGACCCCTATGGCGATCAGCATCTCCAGCAGGGTCACCCCCGTCTGTCGATCCCGCTTCCGCCGCGCACCGCTGAGCACCGTCGCCCATCCCCCTTACTGGATCACCACCGTCATCCCCAGCCTCTCGGACGGCAGCGGCTGGGCCTGCGGATCGAGAACGGAGATGTCGGTGAATCCGAGACTGGTGGTGCCCGGCTTCTTCGGACGGAAGGTCAGCGTGATGAGCGTCCCCTGCCCGCTGGCCCCCGGCCGGCTCCCCTGCCGCGACAGCCCGGCGATCACCTCGCGCCCCCCCGCGCCGACGGTCGCCAGCACGAAGACCGGCGTGCCGTCCTGGCTCAGGAAGGGGGAGCTGTTCGAGGCCCCGACAAAGTCGAGGAACGCGGGGTCGAAGCCGAGATGGAACGGCACGCTGCCGACCCCCGTGGCGCCGCTGATCACGATGCTCACGGTGAACTCCTTGCCGAGCGTGGCCGAGAGGTACGACGGGTTGAAAGTGATCGTCGCGGGGCCGCCGGCCGGCGGCGGGGTCGCCGCCGGGGGGTTCAGAACCCCCGATCCGCCCCCTGTCTGGCCCGTGCCGGGCTGGTGCGGCCCGTCACCATTCGGCGGAGCTGATTCCGTCGGGTTCACCGGAGGCGGGGCGGGGGCGGCCATGAACGGCACCACGATCGGACCGGTCGTTCCCGAATCCGCCGGAGACGGGCTCTTTTCCGACGCATCGGGCTCCTTCGCCTGCGTCCCTTCCTCCGGCACGTCCGGGATTCCCGGGTACTTCTCCGCGCCCCCGCCGCTCTCGAACGGCGACGTGTACGCGCTCTGACGGCTGGCCCCGCGCAGCTCCACGTTCGAGTCGGTCCCGACCCACAGCGGTTCCAAATCTTCCTCGGTGATGTCGGGCATGCGGATGATGTGCGGTGTCAGCATCAGCACGATGTCGGTCTTCTGAATGGTCGTCTCGGTGCTGCCGAACAACCGCTTCAGGACCGGGATGTCCGACAGCCCGGCGACCCCCGACATGGAGTGGCGCTCTTCCTCCTTGATCAGGCCGGCCAGGAGGTTGGTCTCGTTGTCCCGCAGGCGGATGGTCGATTCGATCTCGCGCGTGCCGATGATCGGCTGGGTGAGACCGCCGCCCGCCGAGACCGTGCCGGCGAGGTTGGAGATCTCGATCTTCCCCTTGAGAGTGATCTCGCGATTGTGGTGGACGCGCGGCTCGAGATCGATGTTGATCCCGACGTTCTGGTAGGTGAAGGAGGTGATCGGCACCCCGACGGTCCCGCCGACCGTCGGCGCGGCGTTGAAAGTGGTGTTCGGGATCGGAATGCGGTCGCCGATGCGCACCGTCGCCTTCGACCCCTCGGTCACCCGGAGCTGCGGCTTGGCGATCACCTGGGCGTCGGCGTCGGTCTTCAGGAAATTGACCACGACGCTCGGGATCGGCCCGACCAGCCACGACCCCGCCTGCTTCAGGAGATCCAGGTTGTTGAGCGCCACCGAGCCGCCCCCGCCGAAGCTCAGGTTGAGCGACTTGCCGGTGCCGCCGCTCGACCCGGCACCGACCAGGTCGATGCCAAGGCTGCGCAGGAGGTTGCGGTTCACCTCCAAAAGCTCGACGTCGATGATCAGCTCCGACTTCGCCTTGTCGTTCGCCTCGATGATCTTCTGCGCCACCTGGACCCGCTCCGGGGTGTCGCGGATGGTGATCGCGTTGAGACGATCGTTCTGGGCGATCTGGCGCGCGTCGAGCAGGGTGCGCAGCAGCACCTGGACGTCCTTGACGTCGGCGTTGCTCAGGTAGAACGTCTGGATGACCAGGTCGTCCAGCTCCTTGTGCTTCTGCGGCGTGTCCTCGGCGATGTAGATCGATCCTTCGTCCATGATCTTGTAGAAGTGCTTGTTGATCGACATCAGCTGATCCATCGCCTGCTCGAAGGTGACGTCGGCGATGTCGATCGAGATGGTCTTATCGAGCGGCAGGCGCTCGTCGTAGATGAAGTTGACCCCCGAGGCCTTGGAGAGCGCCTCGTAGATCTTCTTCACCGACTCGTTCTTGAAGCGCAGCACGATAGGGATGTTCGAGGAGGGGTTGAGATGCGGCGCGCCGCGGCCGGCGACCGCCTTCTTCTTCATCTTCTCGAACTCCCACTCGCCGCTCTTCTGCGCCTTCTGCCATTCGCCGAGAGCCTTGGCCAGCTCGTTGGCGGCGAACTGGTGCGAGCCGTCGAGGTAGACCGCCTGCTGGTATTCGGCGATCGCCTCCTCCAGGAGGCCCACCTTGCGGTACTCCTCACCCTTCATGAAGTGCACCTGGGCCGCCTTCGCCCGCGCGCGCAGCAGCGCCACCTTGTAGCGCGTGCTGTCCGGCTCGCCGGCGAGGGCTTTGGAGTAGCTCACAACCGCCTGGTCGAAGTTCTGCGCCTTCAGGTCCTTCTCACCCTGGCGGTAGGCGCTGCTCGACGTGGCGCAGCCGGCCTGAAGCCCGAGGAGCGCCAGGCACAGGAGCGCACTCGCGCGCCGCCCCAGGCCACCGCGGCCCGTTCGCATCATCGCTGTCCCTCCTGCGCGCACCGACTCACCTCCTCTCGCTCTGCTGTTGGCCAACGCTGCCTCCTCATCAGTACGAGCTGCTCATCGGCAGCGTCCGGGACTCGTCACGGAACTGCGGATCGGTGAACCCGAACTTGATCGATTCGTAGCCTATCTCAAGGACCTTCACCCCCCTCGGGAGCTCGTCCCCCCGGCGCACGAACAGCATATCGGTCCCGTCGTGCAGGATGGCGATCTTCTGATCGGCGGGGCCGAAGTAGCCGATGAATTTGTAGGTGATCGCCGGCGGCTGCGGCTTGGGAGGGGGTGGTGGCGGCGGAGCGGGGCGGTTGGCGGCCAGGATCGCCTCCTGGCGGGCCGCCTCCTGGGCCGCCGCCTGCTGCTCGGCCATCAGCTTCTCCTGCCGGGCCCGCTCCTTCGCGGCCTCCTCCTGCGCCTTCTTGATGGCCGCCTTCTCGGCGGGCGTCAGCTCGGGCGGGGGGGGCGGCGGGATGACGCCGAACTGGAAGATGTTGCGACCGTTCGGGTCGTACGCCGGCCGGGCGGCGGCCAGGGCGTCCCAGTTCACCTGATACAGCTTCAGCGTCGACAGGTCGGGGTGCGCCGCGCGTCCAGGCAGGGCGGCCGCTCCGGAAACCCCCGAGGATCCCCCGCCGGAGAAAGTGTTCCACATCACCCCCAGGAACACGACGAACAGGAGGCCGAGCACCAGCTCTTTGCGCTTCTCCAGGAATTCCCTCATCGCCGTGGCCTCTTCGGCGTCCCCGCGGGGCGCTCCACGGAGGCCGGCGTTCCCGCCTCCGCCTCCTCCGGCGTGAGGACCGGCGACAGGAAATAGGTGGAGATGCGGATGGTCAGGCTCAGCATCGCGCCGCCGTCACGCGATCCGGCCAGCTCGATGCTGTCGATGGTCGCCAGGAACGGCGCGGTCTCGATGCGGTTGATGAAATGGCGCAGGTTGGGGTACCCGCCGATGAGCGGGACGGTGATCTGGAACCGGGTCAGGTCGCTGTCCTCGATCTCCGAGCTGTTGTAGTCGATCGACTCCGGATCGACGCGGAACTCTGCGGCGATGGCGCGCACGCCCTGCTGAATGCGGGTCATGTGCTCGATCTGGGTGCCGAGACGCTCGGCGTAGAACTGATCCAGGCGGGTGTTCTCCTGATCGTAACGGGCCTTGAGATCCTGCATCGACTGCGTCGACCGGTTGGTCTCGAGCAACGCCCGGCGCACCTCGTCGCGGCCCGAGCTCAGGTCGGAAAGGGCGCGCAGCCGCGGCAGGTTCAGGAAGAGATAGAAGGCGATGTTCAGGAGGACCAGCATCAGAAGTATGGCCACCACGCGCCAGAAATCCTGCCGCAAGTCGAACCGGCCGCGCGCCGCCATCCGGCTTTCGCTCATGGCGCCTCCTGCGGGGCGATCGACTCCTCGTCCACCGGCGGATCCGCGAGCGGTGCGGCGGCATCGAGCGGCACGACCCGGTAAACGCCGTCCGCCATACGGCGCACCTGCTGGTGGGACATCCCGGACACGAGAAGGATGGCGTCCTCGAGATTGCGTCCCTTGAGATTGACCGTGATCCGCGCCTCGCGATCGATGGCCTCATCGAGCTCGAAGCGGACGCCGTGCGCCTCCGCCAGGCGTTGGTACACCTCCGCCACCGGCCGGCCGACGAACGACAGCGACACATCGAGGCGTTGCGCCGCCGTCGGTGGACGATTCGCCTGCGCCTGGGCCGCGGCCTGGGCCTGGAGCGGCGTGCCGGGCCCCTGCGGCCGATCGTGCCGCACGTTCGGATCGAAGCGCGGGGGGATCGGGATGGCGCGCGCCGTCGTCGCCGCGGATTTCGTGGCCGGCGAGGGAGCGGAGATCGCGGGAGCTGCGGTGGCGTGAGCCGGGGCCGCGGGAGCTGCGATCGCGCTTCTCGGGGGATTGCTGGCGGGCGCCACCAGTCGGTCGGCCGCCTCGGGCTTCGCCGCCTCCGTGCCGGGGACCGGCGGCGGCGCCGACCTGGATTTCTTCGTGAGCGCCGGCTTCGTCACCACCGGCTTCGCGACCTTGGCCGAGGAGGACTCGATGCCTCCCGGCGCGATGGCAGGCCCGCCCGCGGCGCGCCGCTCCCACGGCATCCCGTCACGTCCGACCCGCTGCCCTGCGGCGAGAACCGTCGGGGAAGCCGGCGCCGCGGTCGTCTCGACGGCGGGACTGGCCGGTGGCGCGGCGGCGCCGGGATTGCCGACGGCCACCAAGTCCGCGGGGGCGGTTCGGTGCGGCAGGTAGTTGAAGGTCAACAGGAAGGTGATGTCGGGAAGGCTGGGATTGAGGCGCCGCTCGTTCAATGGGTAGACGCGCGCGAACGCCGCGTTGCCCTGCAGCTGGGTTTCCAGGTTGAGGAGCGCGCCATGGCTCTTGGCGACTCCCTCGATGCGCACCACGATCCCCTCGGCGGCGACGTTCGGCCGGATCGCGGTCATGACGACATCGGCAGGGACCACCGTTTCCAGGGTGTTGAACAGCCGCGTCCAGGAGAACGAGTGCTTCAGGATGAGATCGTGCGCGATCTTGCCGCGCTCGTAGGTATGCCGGAAGTCGCGCTTCCGGACCTCGACCGCGAGCCGCTGCTCCTCCTTCTGCAGCTCCGCGATCCGCACCCGATCCTCGGCCTGATCGTGCTGCAGCTGCGCGTAGCTGCTTCCATAGCTCAGGAACAGGTACAGGTTGTACACGGTCGCCAGAACGAGCGCCGTCGCGGTGACCCCCACCACCGTCCCGACCACCACGTTGTTGCGGAACGGCCGGCTGGCCAGATTCAGCGTGATCGGCTTCACGGACGCCGCCCCGCGGCGCCGCCGACGGCCGCGGCTACCTGCGTCGCCGTGTCGGGGTCGAGCGTCACCCCCTCGCCCGCGGTCACGCACTGGGCCAGGTCGAGGGTTTCCACGGGCGCCCCGCCCTCGGAACGCACCGCCTCGGCGACCGCTTCCTGCGGCATCCCGGCAACCCTCAGATGGATCTTCCCGATGCCGCGCCCGAGGAGCTTTTCCTGGTAGAACGCCAGCGAGGTGTAGATCTCGCGCCGCAGCCCGGCGAAGTCGGCCCCCAGGTCGGCCCCGTCGGGGTGCGGCTTGCAGCGGTAGAACAGCACCTGCCCCTGGCTCATGATCAGGAGCGACAGGTAGCGCCGGGTCAGGTTGAGCAGCATCTGGTCGTGGTCGCGCCCGTCCCGATCCAGCCGGCCGCGGAAAAGATTGAACAGCTCGAGAGTGGAGAGCCCCACCAGGCCGGGCCATCGGCCGCGCCGTGTCAGGAGAGTCTCGTACTGCTCCAGGACCGGGCGGTGCATGAACACGGCCAGGACGGAGCCGGCCGACGCCCCCACCGCGGCGTTCGCCGAGCCGCCGATCGGCATCACGTCCAGGGCGGCGTCCTCGGCGCGGAAGGGGAGCGACTTCGCCATCCGGAATCGCACCATGTCGAACAACTCCGAGCGCGTCCCGGGGAGGGCGTTGAAACCGAGCAAGGCCACGCGCGCCGAATGGTCCGGCACCAGGAGCGACACCCGGTGCTCCACCGGGCCCAGGGCTTTCAGGATTTCATCGAGGGCCGCGCCGACGGCCTCCTCGTCGAGGATGTTGGGACGGACGAGCGACGGCTCCATGGCGCCGGCCGGCAGGTCGCGACGGACCGCGTGGCGCACTACGAGGCGGCCGCTCTTGCGGTCGGCGACCACCCGCACGCCGGTGATGCCGTCACCGTCGATTTCGATCGCGACCGGCGGGTAGGCGGGAGGCAGGCGCGACTCGAGGGCCGTGCCCTCGATCAGGCTGCGCACCATTTCCAGTCGTTCCTTCATGCCCATGCCGGTCCCGTCCCCCGCTTCACTCGACGAACGTCACCTTGTTGATCTCGCGCAATGTCGTGCGCCCCTCGAGCACGCGCTGCACCGCCGCGTCGCGCATGAAGGTCATCCCCTCCTCGCGCGCCGCGCGCTTGATCTCGGCGGCCGACTTGCGATCCAGGATCAGCTCGCGGATGCGGTCGCTCATGTCGAGGATCTCGGCGATGGCCATCCGCCCCATGTAGCCGGTGCCGTTGCAGTCGACGCAGCCCTTGCCCTCGTAGAAGGTCTGGGCGGCGTGCTTCGGATCGATGCCGGACTCCTTCAGGACCTCGGCCGTGTAGCGCACCGCGACCTTGCACTTCGGGCAGATCATGCGCACCAGGCGCTGGGCGACGACGCAGTTGAGCGCCGAGACGAAGTTGTACGGCTCGACCTTCATGTTGAGGAAGCGGCCGAGGACGTCCACCACGTTATTGGCGTGGACGGTGGTGAACACGAGGTGCCCGGTGAGCGCCGACTGGATCGCGATCTGGGCCGTCTCCTCGTCGCGGATCTCTCCGACCATGATCTTGTCGGGATCGTGGCGCAGGATCGAGCGCAGGCCACGGGCGAAGGTGAGCCCCTTTTTCTCGTTGACCGGGATCTGGGTGATGCCGGTCAGCTGGTACTCGACCGGGTCCTCGATGGTGATGATCTTGTCCTCGCTGCTGCGGATCTCCGACAGGGCGGCGTACAGCGTCGTCGTCTTCCCGGATCCGGTCGGCCCGGTGACCAGCACCATGCCGTACGGCTCGCGGATGAACTTGCGCAGGCGGCGCAGCTCCTCCTGGTTGAAGCCCAGGACGTCGAGGCGCAGCTCGGCGAACTCCTCGTTCACCGACTCCTTGTCCAGGATGCGGATGACCGCGTCCTCGCCGTGCACCGACGGCATGATGGAGACGCGGAAGTCGATGGTGCGCCCCTTGATCTTGAGCTTGAACCGGCCGTCCTGCGGGATGCGCTTCTCGGCGATGTCGAGCTCCGACATGACCTTGATGCGCGACAGGATCGACGAATGGAAGCGCTTGTCGATCGGATCCATGGCCTGGTAGAGCACCCCGTCGACGCGGTACTTGATCACCACCTCCCGGTCGCGGGTTTCGATGTGGATGTCCGAGGCGCGGCGCTGCAGGGCGTTGAACACGGTCGAGTCGACCAGCTTGATGATCGGCGAATCGGCCGAGGTCAGCTTGTCGATCGAAAGCGCCTCGTCCCCTTCGTCGTCCTCGTCCCGGATGACCTGGATCTTGAATTCCTCCGTCGCCGCGTCGAGCACCCGCTGCCCCGACTCGGATTTCTTCAGGACCTCGTTGATGGCGTGCTTGGTGCCGACGCAGACGCTGAGTGGCCGGCCGACCAGGGTCTCGAGCTCGTCCACCATCAGGACGTCGGAGGGGTCGGAGATCACCACCACCAGGCGGCCGTTCTCCTCCTTCCAGGGCACGAAGTTGTAGCGGAACATCATGTCGACCGGGATGGTGCGGAACAGGTCCTGGTTGATCGGGAAGTCGTTCAGGTCGACGTAGGGAATGCCGAGACGCGCGGCGGTGCGCT
Organism: Acidobacteriota bacterium; assembly: GCA_043740165.1. Taxonomy (GTDB): domain Bacteria; phylum Acidobacteriota; class Polarisedimenticolia; order Gp22-AA2; family Gp22-AA2; genus JAYUCR01. Next base: position 10,005 of record JAYUCR010000215.1, read on the forward strand.
GCGCCTCGGCCTCGTTCGCCGCCCCGCCCGCCGAGGCGGTGCCGTCGGGCTCGCCCGGCCGGCCGCCTGCGCTCTCGCTGCTTGTCGTGGCCATGTCGCCCCCGTCAGCCGCCCGTCTGCGAGTAGCTGCGCAGCAGCGGCAGGTAAATCGCGAGAAGCATCATGGCCACGATGAGCCCCATGAAGATGAGCATGAGCGGCTCGAGCAGGGCCATGAGGGTTCCCAGGCTGGTGTCGATCTCCTCGTCGTAGAAATCGGAGATGTTGGTGAGCATCTCGGACAGCGCCCCGGTCGACTCGCCGACCTTGGTCATCTCGATGGCGATGTCGGAGAAGAGCCCGGTGGCGTCGATCGCCTGCCAGAGGCTCGAGCCCTCCCGCACCTTGCGCTCCACCTCGACCAGGTGGCGCTCGAACTCCTGGTTGCCGACGGCGCGCCCGGCGATGCCGAGGGCCGCCACCACCGGGATGCCGCCCGACAGGAGGGTCCCCAGGGTGCGCGTGAACCGGCTCGCGCCGAAGCGCCTCAGGATCCCGCCGATGAGCGGAATGCGCAGCTTCAGGCGATCGAGCGTCAGCCGGCCGGCGGCGGTGCGCTGCCAGGATCGGAACGCGACGACGACGACGATGACCGCCGCCAGGAGCACCAGGATGTAGTCGGTCATCAGGGTCGACAGCCCCACCAGGAGCCGGGTGATGAGCGGGAGATCGGCCCCCAGATCGCCGTAGAAGTCGACGAACTTCGGGACCACCATGGTGACCAGGATCGCGATGACGCCGATCGACATGGTGAACAGGCAGGCCGGGTAGATGAGCGCCGCGGTCACCTTGCGCCGCGTCGTCATCAGGGTCTTCTGGTAGCTGATGTAACGGCTGAGGACGTTGGCCACCTCGCCCGAGCGCTCTCCGGAGGCGAGGGTCGAGCAGTAGATGCGCGGGAACAGCTCCCCCTGGTCGGCGAACGCCTCGGACAGCGACTGCCCGCCGCGCACCTTGTCGCGGATCTCCAGGAGCGCCTTCTTGAACACCGGGTTCTTGCGCCGCTCGGTCAGAATGTCGAGGCTGGCGATGATCGGCAGCCCGGCGCGCAGGAGCGACGCCAGCTCCTGGTTGA
>JAYUCR010000216.1:0-1849 GCA_043740165.1 Acidobacteriota bacterium
CTGGTCGATCTGCAATCGACCAACCACACCTTCGTCAACTCGCGCCGGATCGATCGGATCGAGTTGAAGGACGGCGACAAGATCCAGATCGGCGATACGGTGCTGAAGTTCGTCCTGCTCGACGACATCGAGGTGAAGTTCCACGCCGAGGTCAGGAACCGCATCTCCTTCGATCAGCTGACCGGCCTTCTGACCAAGGAGTCCCTGTACCTGGCACTGGAGGTGGAGCTGAAGCGCTGCCTGCGCTTCACCGTGCCGCTCGCGGTTCTGATGATGGACCTGGATCACTTCAAGTCGGTGAACGACACCCACGGCCACCTGATGGGCAGCCACGTGCTCTCGGAGGTCGGCCGCCTGATCGCGCACTCGATCCGCGGCGCCGACATCGCGGCACGCTACGGCGGCGAGGAGTTCGTGGCCTACCTTCCCGAGGTCGACGGGGCCGGGGCGATGCAGGTGGCGGAGCGGATCCGCAGCAACATCGAGACCTATCCGTTCGCGCTCGACGGCACGGTCGCCCGATCGACCATCAGCATCGGGATCTCGCTCTTCCCGGCCCACGGCCGCAGCCTCAAAGTCCTGGTGGCGCGCGCCGACCGGGCGCTCTACCGCGCCAAGGAAGAAGGGCGCAACCGGATCTGCCTCGAGACCGGCAAGAGCTGAATCCAGGAGCCTGTCCCTAGCCTCCCCCGACGAGAGCCAGGATCTCGCTGTCGAACAGGACCCGGTCGCTTTTCTTGGCGGCTTCGAAGATCCGCCCGACGACATCCTCCGCCGCCGGGATGCCGCGCTGCTCCAGCCAGAAGATGACGTTTGAGCGGCCGGAGAGCGGGCCGATGACGATGCTCTGCGCCCGGCCCACCTCCGACGCCGGCACGCCGGAGTAGACCCGGTCGGCCAGCCAGGTGTCGTCCTTCCGGAGCGCCTTGATGACCGCCGCGGCGTGCACTCCGGTGCCGGTCTCGAACGCGTCGTGGCCGACCACCGGGTAATTGCGCGGAATCGGCGTGCCGCAGCCGTCGGCGATCAGCCGGCAGTACTCCGGCAGCGCGGTGAGGTCGCGATCGCGCCATCCGAGCAGCTTCAGATTGACCAGGATCAGCTCCATTGCGGCGTTTCCGGCGCGCTCACCGATCCCGAGGCCGCAGCCGTGGACCCGGCTGGCCCCCGCGGCGATGGCCGCCAGGACGTTCGGGATATCGAGGCCGCGGTCGCGATGGCCGTGCCAGTCGATGCCGACGCCGCCACCGCAGTCGCTCGCGATCCCGCCGATGAATCGGAGCAGCGCCGTCACGCCGGACGGGGTGGCGTGTCCGACCGTGTCGGTGACGCAGATCCGGCGCGCGCCGCAGCGGATGGCGGTGGTATAAAGCCGCCGGAGCGTCTCGGGATGGGCGCGCGTCGTGTCCTCGGTGACGTACATCACCGGGAGCCCCTCCTTCACCGCGAAGGTCACCGCCTCCTCGGTGAACTTGAGCAGCATGTCGAGGGTCCAGTCTTCGGCGTATTGCCGGATGGCGGACGACCCGACGAACAGGCAGGCCTCGATCGGCATGCCGACGGAGGATGCGATGCGCGCGATCGGCTCGATGTCCCGGATGAGAGTACGGGCGGCGCAGTTGGGGCGGATCTTCATCCGTCCGTCGGCGATCTCGCGGCAGAGCGCGGTGACGTCGGCCACCGCCCGCGGCCCGGCCCCCGGGAGCCCGACATCGGCGGTGTCGATCCCCAGTCGCTCCATGGCACGCAGGATCGCCTTCTTGGTCTCGATCGGCGGGTCGACGACGCTCGGCCCCTGCAAGCCATCGCGCAGCGTCTCGTCGTCCAGGGCGACCGGGAAGGCCGGCCC
>JAYUCR010000217.1:0-4590 GCA_043740165.1 Acidobacteriota bacterium
CCGGCGACGCTGGAGGCATACCGCGACCACGGCGAGACGCGCGACAGCCTCGAGGAAGGCGTCACCGAAGCGGCGGAGACGCTGCGCGCCCTGGAGGCAGCCGGCATCCCGCTGAAGCAGGTGACCGACCAGGTGCTGGATGAGGGCGTGAAGCTGTTCGCCGACGCCTTCGACACGCTGCTGGGTGCCGTGGAGCGGCGCCGGCGCGAGATGCTGGGAACGCGGTTGGCGCGACAGTCGCTGCACCTCCCCAAGGAGATGGCCGCCGCCGTGCAGGCGACGCTCGACGAATGGCGCAGCGGCGGCAAGGTGCGCCGCCTCTGGGCGAAGGACGCCGCCCTCTGGACCGGCGCCGACGAGGCGAAGTGGCTCGACTGGCTCGGGATCGCGGAGCAGCAGCGCGCCGCTCCGCAGCCGCTTCTCGACCTGGCGAACGAGGTGAAAGCGGGCGGCTTCACGCAGGTGCTGCTTCTCGGCATGGGCGGCTCGTCGCTCGGCCCCGAAGTACTCCGCCGGACCTTCGGCCGGATCGCCGGCTTCCCCGAGCTCCTGGTGCTCGACTCCACCGACCCGGCGCAGATCGCCGCCTTCGAGCAGCGCTTCGACATCAGCCGGACGCTCTTCATCGTGTCGAGCAAGTCCGGCAGCACGCTCGAGCCGAACATCCTGCGCGATTACTTCTACGATCGGGTGAAGAAGGTGATGAGCGGGAGATCGTGGGGCGATACGGAAGCCGCACGGCGCTTCATCGCCGTGACCGACCCCGGCTCGGAGATGCAGAAGGCGGCCGAGGCGCGGCACTTCCGTCACATCTACTTCGGGCTGCCGGGGATCGGCGGTCGGTTCTCGGTCCTGTCTCACTTCGGGATGGTGCCGGCGGTGGCGGCCGGGATCGATGCGATCCGGTTGCTGGACGGGGCGCTCGCGATGGCGCGCTCCTGCGCCGCCTCGGTGCCGCCGGCGGAGAATCCCGGCGTCATCCTGGGCGCGGTCCTCGGAACGCTCGGCCGGCAGGGGCGCGACAAAGTGACCCTCATCGCCTCGCCCGGGTTGCAGGGCCTGGGCGCCTGGCTCGAGCAGTTGATCGCCGAGTCAACCGGCAAGTCGGGGAAAGGGCTCGTCCCGGTCGATGGCGAGAAACCGGGGCCGGTCGCCGTCTACGGCCAGGATCGTCTTTTCGCCTACGTGCGGCTGGAGTCGGCCCCCGATCCGGCGCAGGACCGCGCCGTGGACGAGATCGAAGCGGCCGGGCACCCGGTGGTGCGGATCCAGGTGCCGACCCCTTACGACATCGGCGGCGAGTTCTTCCGGTGGGAGATCGCCACGGCGGTGGCCGGCTCTATCCTGGGCATCCATCCTTTTGATCAGCCGGACGTGGAGGCGAGCAAGATCGCCACCCGCGCCCTCACCTCGGAATACGAGAAGGCCGGCGCCTTCCCGGCGGAGAAACCGATTCTCGAGGAGCGCAGCGTGCGGTTATTCGCCGATGCCGCGAACGCCAAGGCGATCGAGCAGGCGGCAGGGAGCGACCGGACCGTCGCCAACTTTATCAAGGTGCATCTTGGTCGCCTGCGCCCCGGCGATTACTTCGCCCTCCTGGCCTACATCGAGATGAACGGCGCCACCGAGGAGTCCCTCCAGGCGATGCGGCACCAGGTGCGGGTCCTTTACAAGGTCGCCACCTGCCTTGGGTTCGGGCCGCGCTTCCTGCACTCGACCGGGCAGGCGTACAAGGGCGGGCCGAACACCGGCGTTTTCCTCCAGGTGACCTGCGATGACGCGCGCGACCTGCCGGTGCCGGGAAAGTCCTACACGTTCGGGGTCGTCAAGGCGGCGCAGGCCCGCGGCGACTTCCAGGTCCTGGCCGAGCGCGGCCGCCGGGCGCTGCGCGTGCATCTCGGACAGGACGTGCGCGCCGGCTTGCAGGCGCTGCGGCAGGCGCTCTCATGACCCTCGGGATGATCGGGCTGGGGCGGATGGGCGGCAACATGGTGCGCCGCCTGATGAAGGGCGGGCACGAGTGTGTCGTCTACACCCGCAGCGCCGACACGGTGAAGCAGTTCGTAACGTATGGGGCTAAGGGCGCCGGCTCGGTGAAGGAGCTGGTCGCGGCGCTCAAGGCGCCGCGCGTCGTCTGGATCATGGTGCCGGCCGGCGGGGCGACCGAATCGACCGTCGCCGACCTCACGCAGCACCTGGCCGCGGGCGACATCGTCATCGATGGCGGGAACAGCTACTACAAGGACGACGTCCGGCGCGCGGCGGGGCTGCGCGCGAAGGGGATCCGCTATGTCGACGTCGGCACGAGCGGCGGCATCTGGGGGCTGGAGCGCGGCTACTGCATGATGATCGGCGGCGACGCCGAAGCGGTGGCGCACCTCGATCCCATCTTCCGCACGCTTGCCCCGGGGAAGGGCGACACCACTCCGACCCCCGGGCGCGCCGGGAGGCCCGGGTTGTCGAAGAGCGCCGAGGAAGGCTACCTGCACTGCGGCCCCGCCGGCTCGGGACACTTCGTCAAGATGATCCACAACGGCATCGAGTACGGCCTGATGCAGGCTTACGCCGAAGGGTTCGACATCATGAAGAACGCCACCTCGGCCGAGCTGCCGGAGAACCAGCGATTCTCCCTGAACCTGGGCGAGATCGCCGAGGTCTGGCGGCGTGGCAGCGTCGTGTCGTCGTGGCTGCTCGACCTGACGGCCATGGCATTGGTCGAGAGCCCGCAACTGACGGAATTCGAAGGCCGGGTGCCCGATTCGGGCGAGGGGCGCTGGACGGTGCAGGCCGCCATCGAAGAAGCGGTGCCGGCGGATGTCCTGTCGGCGGCGCTCTACGCCCGGTTCCGATCGCGCCAGGACCACACCTTCGCCGAGAAGATCCTGTCGGCGATGCGCTCGAAATTCGGCGGCCACCTGGAGCGGCCGACCGGTGGCTGAGCCGCTCCACGGCACGCGCCGCGACCGGCCGGGCGATCCCTGCGCGCTGGTGATCTTCGGCGCCACCGGCGACCTCACGAAGCGCAAGCTCCTGCCCTCGCTCTACAACCTCGAGCAGGTGAATCTCCTGCCGGACGACTTCGCCATCATCGGTGTCGGGCGCGAGGCGTGCACGGACGAGGCGTTCCGCCAGCGGATGGCGCAGGCACTCGACGAGTTCGCCACGGAGAAGGTCGCTCCGGAACGGCGTGACCGGATGGTGGCGCGCATGCACTACATGCAGGGCGAGTTCACCGACCCGGGGACCTTTCGCGCCTTGCGCGAGCTTTTGGCGAAGGTCGACACGGAGCACCGGACGCGCGGCAACTACCTCATGTACCTGGCCACCCCGCCGGGCCTCTTCGCGCCGGTGGTGCACCAGCTCGGGGCGGCGGGCCTCCTGGCCGAAAGCCAGGGCTGCTGGCGCCGGGTGATCGTCGAGAAGCCGTTCGGCCAGGACATGGAGTCGGCGCTCCTGCTGAACCAGGAGCTGCGCCAGGATCTCGCCGAGAGCCAGATCTACCGCATCGATCATTACCTGGGGAAAGAGACGGTCCAGAACATCATGGTCTTCCGGTTCGCCAACGGCATTTTCGAGCCGGTCTGGAACCGCCGCTACATCGATCACGTGCAGATCACGGTGGCCGAGGAGTTCGGCGTGGAGCAGCGCGGCGGCTACTACGACACCGCGGGGGCGCTGCGCGACATGGTGCCCAACCACATCTTCCAGCTCCTGGCCTTCATCGCCATGGAGCCGCCGATCTCCTTCGACGCCTCGCCGGTGCGCGACGAGAAGGCGAAGGTGCTGCACGCGATCCAGCCGATGACCCCCGAGGAAGTGCTGACGCGCAGCGTGCGCGGCCAGTACGCCGAGGGGGAGGTGGCGGGACAGGTGCACGCCGCCTACCGCAGCGAACCCAAGGTTACCCCCACCTCCGGCACCGAGACCTACACGGCGCTCAAGCTGTTCATCGACAACTGGCGCTGGGCCGAGGTGCCGTTCTACCTGCGCACCGGCAAGGGGCTGGCGCACCGCACCACCGAGATCGTCATCCAGTTCAAGCGTGCGCCGTTCGTGCCGTTCCGCGACACGCCGGTGGAGCATCTGCACGCCAACCAACTGGTCCTGAACATCCAGCCGAACGAGGGGATCATGCTGCGCTTCCAGGCGAAGATCCCGGGGCCGGTGGTGCGGATGGCCGAGGTCGACATGGACTTCAAGTACGCCGAGCATTTCGGGGCGGTGGCGAGCACCGGTTACGAGACGCTCCTGCACGACTGCATGATCGCCGACGCCACGCTGTTCCAGCGCGACGACATGGTGGCGGCCGGCTGGCGCATCGTGCAGCCGATCCTCGACGTCTGGAAGGCGCTGCCCGCCCGCAACTTCCCCAACTACCCGTTCGGCAGCCGCGGGCCGAAAGAGGCCGATGACCTGCTGGCCAAGGACGGCCGGCACTGGAAGGTGATCACCCATGATTCTGGCGGGCGACATCGGGGGAACGAAGACCCGGGTGGCGCTGTTCGGGCGTGATGGGTCCGGACGCCTCACGCTTCAAACCGAACGCTCCTATCCCAGCCGCGAGCACGAGAGCCTCGAGGCGATCGTCGC
>JAYUCR010000218.1:0-4588 GCA_043740165.1 Acidobacteriota bacterium
GATGGTGCTGCCGGTGAAGGCGAGCTTGTCGACGCCGGCGTGGCTCACGATCGGCGCCCCCGCCGTCTCGCCGAATCCGTTCACGATGTTGACCACACCGGGAGGCACCCCGGCGGCGGTGAACGCCTCGGCGAGCTCCAGGATCGACAGGGGAGTCTGCTCGGCCGGCTTCAGGACCACGGTGCAGCCGGCGGCGAGCGCCGGGGCGATCTTCTGCGACGCCATCATGATCGGGTAGTTCCAGGGCACGATCTGCCCCGCCACGCCGACCGGCTCGCGGAGCGCCAGCCCGATGGCGTTGTCCGGTATGGTCAGGACGTCGCCGCGGATCTTGGTGGCCAGCCCGCCGTAATACTCGAAGCAGAACGCCGCATCGCCCAGATCCGCTTCCGCTTCGGCGATCGGCTTGCCGTTGTTGCTCGTCTCGATCTCCGCCAGCCGCCGCGCGTTCGCCTTGAGATACTCCGCCAGCCGGAACAGGACGCGCCCGCGTTCCCGCGCGGAAGTCCCCGGCCACCCATCGCTGTCGAACGCCCTCCGCGCTGCCCGCACGGCGACATCGACATCTTCAGCCCCCGAGTCCGGCACCCGAGCGATCACCTCCCGCGTCGCCGGATTGAGAACCTCGAACGTCTTCTTGGAGGCGGCATCCACCCATTGCCCGTCGATATAGTTCCGGTAGCTCTTCATTGAGGCGCGCTCCCCGCGTGTCAGCCAGGTCGATCTGCCCGCAATCTATCGAGCCCTTGGTGATCCTGTCAATCGACGTTTCCGTCAGCCGGCCGACCGCGTGAGGCGGGGGGGAGCGGAGAGAGTTTGTAGGACCGTCTGAGACGTCGCGCCGGGGCCCCGCCGCGCGCATTTCAGCGCGGAGGGCGGCGCGATGCGAAGCGAGGGGAGGGTCTCGCGCGAGCGAGCCCGGACCCGTGTCCGACAAACTCTCTCCGCTCCCCCCGCCTCACGCCGCCGATCGCCCCTTCCAGAACCGCAGATAGACCGGCGGCAGCACCAGGAGGTTCAACAGAGTGGACGAAAGGAGTCCGCCCAGGATGACGACGGCCATGGGGTGCTCGATCTCCTGCCCCGCGCGTCCGCCCGAGACCACCAGCGGCAGCAGCCCGAGCGCGGTCACGAGCGCAGTCATCAGAATAGGCGCCAGGCGATCGAGACACCCCTGCATCACCAGCTCCGGGCCGACCGCCATCCGCTCATCCTCCTCGAGATGGCGGAAGTGCGACACCAGCATGATGCTGTTGCGCGTCGAGATGCCGAACAGCGTGATGAAGCCGATGAGCGATCCGATCGACAGGGCGCCGCCCCCCGCGGCGGCCGCGGCCACGCCCCCCACCAGCGCCAGGGGAAGGTTGAGCAGGACAAGGAACGCCAGGCGCGCCGAGCGGAAATCGAGGCAGAGCAGGAGAAAGACCCCGACCAGCGAGGCCAGCCCCAGGAGCGACAGCTCGCGGCGCGACTGGCGCTCGGTCTCGAACTCCCCCTCGAAGGAACGGAAGTAACCGGCCGGCAGCGGGCGCGCCTCGATGAGGTGGCGCGCCTCGAGGACGAAGCTGCCGACGTCGCGGTCCTCCGCGCCGCCGGTGACCAGGATCTGCCGCGTACCGCTCTGCCGGCGGATGATGTCCGGCTCCCGGCCGATGGCGATGCGCGCCACCGCCGACAGCGGCACCCTGCCGCCTCCGGGCGTGTCGATGAGTAGCCGGCCTATCTTCTCGGGGTCGGAGCGCACGGCATCCTCGCCCTTGACCCAGATGTCGAAGATCTTCTGGCCTTCGTAGATCTGCCCGGCGGTCTGACCCCAGAGGGCGATGGTGGTTGCCTCGCGCAGCGCGGCCATCGTCAGCCCGTAGCGCGCCGCGGCGTCGCGATCGAACTCTATCTCCAGCTGGGGCACGTCGATCTGCCGCTCGGCCATCACCTGGGAGGCGCCGGGCACCGACGCCATCGCCTGCGCATCGAACGCCGCCTCGCGGCGCAAGACCGCGAGGTCGGCCCCCTGGATCCGCTCCACCACCTGGGCGCGCGTCCCCGAGATCACCTCGTCCATCCGCTCGCGCAGGAACTGCTGGACCGAGAACGAGAACCCCGGGAAAACCGCCAGGCGCGCGCGCACCGCGTCGAGGACCGGGCCGTAGCGGCCGAGGCGCGGATCGAGGGACAGCATGAGCTCCGACTGCTCCGGCCCCCAGGTGTCCTCGCCCAAACCGGCCCGTCCCGCCTTGAGCGCCGTCGACACCACCCCGGGGATCGGCTTGAGCGCCTCGGCCACCGCCGCCCCGGCGCGCACCGAGGTCTCCAGCGAGGTGCCCGGCACGCCGCCCATGTGGATGATGCTGTCGGCCTCCTCGAAGTCGGGCATCAGCTCGACCCCGAACAGCGGCACGAGCATCAGCGCCGCGACGAACAGCGCCGCCGCGGCGCCGGCGACCGCGAGCGGGCGGCGCAGGAGCGGGAGCAGGAGCGCTTTGTAGAGGCGCTTCAAGCGGGCCACGAGAAAACCTTCGCCGCGCTCGACCGACCTCCCGGAGAGAAAGAGCGACGCCATCGCCGGGGTGACGGTGAGCGCCGCGAGCAGCGACGACAGCGTGGCGGCGACGTACGCGAACGCCAGGGGCGCGAACAGCCGCCCCTGGATGCCGCTCAGAAAGAAAACCGGCAGGAAGACCAGCGCGACGATGAAGGTGGCGTAGACGACCGCACTCCGCACCTCGAGCGACGCCGCCAGGATCACCTCGAGCGCCGGCCGCGGATCCGGGCGCTTCTGATTGAGCCGCAGGCGGCGCAGGATGTTCTCGACGTCGATGATGGCGTCGTCCACTACCTCGCCGATGGCGATCACCAGGCCCCCCAGGGTCAGCGTGTTGAGGGTGATCCCGAGGCCGCGCAGGATGAGCACCGCCGAAAGGAGCGACAGAGGGATCGCGGTAAGGCTGATCGCGGCGGTGCGCAGATCGAGCAGGAAAAGGAGCAGGATCAGCGCCACCAGCGCCGCGCCGAGCCAGAGGACATGCTGCAGATTGCCGACGGCGCGCTCGACGAAGGTCGCCTGCCGGAACAGCGCCGGATGGAGCCGCACCCCCGGCGGCAGCCCGGGGGCGATCTCGGCGAGCGCCGCTTCGAGGGCGCGCGTCACCTCGAGGGTGTTGGCCCCCGGCAGCTTGTCGATCTCCAGGAGCACGCCCGGGAGGCCGTTGACCGCGGCATCGCCGACCTTGAACTCCGCGCCGTAGCGCACCTGCGCCACCTGCCCGATGGTGATCGGCACGCCGTTCCGGAAGGCAACCACCGACCGCTCCAGCATGGCGGGCGAGGAGACCAGTCCCTGGGCGCGGATCGCCAGCGTCTGCTCGCTGGTGTTCAGGTACCCGGCGGCGGCCTGCGCCGAGGCGGAGCGCGCCGCGCGGTCGACCTCCTCGAGGCTGATGTCGTACTCGCCCAGGGCTTGCGGAGAGATCAGCACCTGGTACTGTTTCACGCCGCCGCCGAACACCGTGATGCGCGACACCCCCGGCACCGCCAGCAGGCGCGGGCGCAGCGTCCAGTCGGCCAGGCTGCGCAGCTCCATCGGATCGAAGCCATCCTCCGCCGTCAGCCCGACGTCCAGCATCGTGCTCGAGGCGGAGACGACCGGCGTCATCTGGGGTGCTCCGACCCCCGCCGGCAGGTGCGTCGCGGCGATCACCAGCCGCTCGCTCACCGCCTGGCGGGCGCGGTAGATCTCGGTGTCGTCGGAGAAGACCACAAAGAGGACCGATAGCCCGGTGGCGGAATCGGACCGCAACGTCTGCAGGCCCGGCGAGCCGTTCAGCGCCTGCTCCAGCGGGATGGTCACGAGCGATTCCACCTCGCTGGAGGAGAAGCCGGGCGCTTCGGTCTGGATCGTGACTTGAGGCGGCGCGAACTCCGGGAAGACGTCGATAGGCGCCGTGGCCGCGGCATGCAGGCCGAACACGACCAGCAGCCCGGCGAGGGCAATGACGATCAGCCGGTTGGCGAGGGAGAATCCGACCAGGCGCGACAGCAACTCAGTCTTCCTCGGTGGCCGGCACGAGCACCTTGTAGATCTCTCCGAACAGGGACTGCCCGCCGCGCGTCACGACGGCATCCCCCTCGGCGAGCCCCTGCAGGATTTCCGCCCGCCCGGCCTGTTGCGCCCCCACCTGCACCGGAACTTTTTCGTACCCCTCGCCGCGGCGCACGAACAGGATCCGATCGGTTCCTTCATAGAGAAGGGCCGAAACCGGAACGCTGAGCGCCGTGCGCTCCGACACCTGCACCTCGGCCGTCGCGGTGTCCTGGGGCCGCAGCCGGTGCTGCGGATCCTGGATGGCGATGCGCACCGTGAGGGTGCGTGTCTGCGGCTTGAGGGAACGCGCCAGCGCCACAACCCGCGCCGGAAAGGTCTCCCCCGGGAACGACTCGACGCTGATATACGCCGGCGCGCCCGGCTTCACCTGCGACACCTGGGGGCCGTACAGGTCGGCGAGCGCCCAGAGATCGGCATGCGGATAGGCGGGGGAGTGCGCCGCCTCCAGGCCGAGATTCCGGAGCGCGGTCTCGGCCCGCAACTGCT
>JAYUCR010000219.1:0-4583 GCA_043740165.1 Acidobacteriota bacterium
CTCCGCGGGCTCTCCGTGGCGCTGCGGCGCCGCGTCGTCCGACTTGCGATCGCCTCGGTGCGCGGCCACCTGCGAGGCATCGACAGGGACCATGTGGAGGAAATCCTGCGCCTCCTGGAGCGTCCCGGAGCCGCCCGCACCGGTCTGCCGGACGGCCTCCAGGCGAGAGTGCGCGCGGGAAATCTGCACCTCGGCATGGAGGATTCCGCCGCCCCGCCGGCCGGGCCGGCTCTTGTGGCGCTCTGCCCTGTTCCCGGTGAGGTCCCGCTTCCCGGATTCGGCATGCGCTTGCGCGCCCGCCTGCTGGACCGGGCGGCCGGGGGTCCGGTGCCGCCGGACGGGCCGGGCTCCGCGCCGGGGCCGGGGCGCGCCTGCCTCGACGCCGACCGGCTCACCGGCCCGCTCCTGATCCGCGCCCGGCGGCCGGGCGATCGCTTCGTGCCTCTCAACGGACCCGGCACCCGCAAGGTAAAATCGTTCCTGATCGACCGCAAGGTTCCGGTCGACGAGCGTGGCCGGATCCCGCTGGTGTTGTCGGGGGACCGCATCGCCTGGGTGGTGGGGCACCAGATTGACGATCGCTTCAAAGTGACGACGGAGACCAGGCGTATGCTTGTCCTGGAGAAGGAGCCACGATGAACCTGTCGCGCGACGTCCTGAAGTCCGAAGAGCAGATCGCCGAGCGCGTGCGCGCCCTCGGCCGCGAGATCACCGACTACTACCAGGGGCGGGAGGTCGCGATTCTGGGAATCCTGAAGGGCTCCTTCATCTTCATGGCGGACCTGGTGCGGCAGATCAAGGCGCCGGCCCAGGTCGGATTCCTCGAGATCATCACGTCGCGCAAATCGGAGTTCGTCACCGAGGTGGCGTTCTCCTCCTCGTTCCCGATCGAGGGCTCGGACCTCCTGATCGTGGAGGACATCCTCGACACCGGCGTCACGCTGGCCTACCTGACCGAGCAGCTCCAGCTCCACGGGCCGCGCTCCATCCGGGTCTGCGCCTTTCTCGACAAACCCCACCGGCGCAAGGTCGATCTGCAGCCGGATCATGTCGGTTTCCAGGTCCCGGACCGGCACGTGGTCGGTTACGGTCTCGATTTTCAGGGACGGTTCCGTACCCTGCCGTACCTGACTTACATGGAATAAACCGGCAGGCGTTTCATTCCAGCCCGTCGAGATGGATTGAAAGGACCCCCGGATCAGTCTATATTGGGGGCCTTATAGGGGGTACCAGCCTGAACACGCTCGTCAAGAACATCCTCGTCTGGGTCGCGATCATCGTCGCGGTCCTGTTGTTCTATCGCTTCGTCAGCGCCAACCGCCCCGACCAGGTGGAGTTGTCCTTCAGCAAGATGATGGAGGACGTCGAGGCCGGGCGCGTGGCCAAGGTCATCATCACCGGCAACGAGATCGTCGGCGAGTACAACCAGCCGTCCGCCGACGGCCAGGCAAAGCACTTCCTGAGCTACGCGCCGTCGTACGACGACCTGGTGAAGGATCTGCGGCGGTACAACGTCGCCATCGAAGCCAAGAAGCCGCGCGATTCCACCCTGTTCGTGACCTTCCTGTCCTGGCTTCCGATCCTGGGCATCCTCGGCATGTGGATCTTCTTCATGCGCCAGATGCAGAGCGGCGGCAACAAGGCGCTTTCGTTCGGCAAGTCGAAAGCCCGCCTGTCATCCAGCCAGGCGAAGAAGGTCAATTTCAAGGACGTCGCCGGTGTCGACGAAGCCAAGGAAGAGCTGGGCGAGATCATCGAATTCCTGAAGGAGCCGCAGAAGTTCCAGAAGCTCGGCGGCAAGATCCCCAAGGGCGTCCTGCTGATGGGGCCCCCCGGGACCGGCAAGACGCTCCTGGCGCGCGCCATCTCCGGCGAGGCCAATGTCCCCTTCTTCTCCATTTCGGGCTCCGATTTCGTCGAGATGTTCGTCGGCGTCGGCGCCTCGCGGGTGCGCGACCTCTTCGAGCAGGGGAAGAAGAACGCCCCCTGTATCATCTTTATAGATGAGATCGACGCGGTCGGACGGCACCGCGGCGCCGGACTGGGCGGCGGCCACGACGAACGGGAACAGACCCTCAACCAGCTGCTGGTCGAAATGGATGGTTTCGAGTCGAACGAGGGGGTCATCCTGATCGCCGCCACCAACCGGCCCGATGTGCTCGATCCGGCGCTCCTGCGCCCCGGCCGCTTCGACCGGCGCGTGGTGGTGCCGCGGCCGGACGTCAAGGGGCGCGAGGAAATTCTCAAGGTTCACACACGCAAGATCCCGCTCTCGGAGGACGTCGCGCTCGAGGTGCTGGCGCGCGCCACCCCCGGCTTCTCCGGCGCCGACCTGGCGAACCTGGTGAACGAGGCGGCCCTGGCCGCGGCGCGCGTCAGCAAGAAGGTCGTGTTCATGGACGACTTCGAGATGGCCAAGGACAAGGTGCTGATGGGGAGCGAGCGACGCTCGCTCATCATCTCCGACGAGGAGAAGCGCCTGACCGCCTATCACGAGGCAGGCCACGCGCTGGTCGCCGTCTTCATGCCCCATGCCGACCCGATTCACAAGGTCACCATCATCCCGCGCGGCATGGCTCTCGGCGTCACGCAGCAGTTGCCGATCGACGACCGGCACAACTACACCCACGAGTACCTCGAGAGCACCCTCTCGGTCATGATGGGCGGTCGCGTCTCGGAGCAGATCTTCATGAACGTCCTGACGACCGGGGCGGGCGACGATCTCAACAAGGCGACCGAGATGGTGCGCAAGATGGTCTGCGAGTGGGGGATGAGCGACCGGCTGGGCCCCCTCACCTTCGGCAAGAAGGAGGAGCAGATATTTCTCGGCCGCGAGATCAACCAGCACAAGGACTACAGCGAGTCGACCGCCGTCCTGATCGACGAGGAGCTGAAGCGCCTCGCCCGGGAAGCCTACGAGCGGGCGGAAAAAGTCATCCGCTCCAACCGGGAAGCGCTGGTGCGCATCGCCGAGGCTCTGCTGGAATTCGAGGTGCTTGACGGGGCGGAGGTGGGGGAGCTGGTCAAGGGGGCGGAAGTCGCCTCGCTCCGGGCGCGCAAGCGTCCGGCCCCCAGGCAGCACGAAGCGCAGCCCGACGCGGCGCGCGTCGCGGCCGAACCGGTTCGCGCCGATCGGCCGGCCGGGCCGATCGCCGTCGATCCGCTGAATCAACCCTCCTGATCGATGGCGCCGGGGCGCCCGCCCGACCTGGACCGGGCCGCGGCGGAGCTCGCCGCCGCCAGGAGATCCTGCTTCCCTCCCCTGCCGGCCCTTCAGGCGCGGCGCCGCACGCTCCCATTCGGGCGCCGCACCTACATCATGGGAATCCTGAACCTGACGCCCGATTCGTTCTCCGACGGGGGCCGCTTCACGGCCCCGCGCGCCGCCCTGCGCCACGCCCTGCGGATGGCCGACGAAGGCGCCGACATCCTCGACATCGGCGGCGAATCGACCCGCCCAGGCTCGGAGCCGATCGGGCTGCGCGAGGAGCTGCGCCGCGTGTTGCCGGTTCTCGAGGCGGTGATCCCGGCGCTGCGGCGCTGCCGGGGAGGCGGCCCGCTCCTGTCGATCGACACCACCCGGGCCGAAACGGCCCGCCGGGCGGCGGCGCTCGGTGTCGACATCCTCAACGACATCTCCGGCATGACGTTCGATCCGGCGATGCCGGCGGTGGCCGCCGAGTACGAGCTCCCCGTCGTGCTCCAGCATCTGCGCGGCCGGCCGCGCACGATGCAGCGGGCACCGCGTTACCGGCGCCTGCTCACCGAGGTCGCCGCTTTCCTGCGCGCGGCCGGGGATCGGGCGGTGCGGGCCGGCGTGCGCGAAGACCGCATCGTCATCGACCCCGGGATCGGGTTCGGCAAGACGCGGCAGCATAATCTGAGGCTCCTGCGGGATCTGCCGGTGCTGCGCGGGCTCGGCCGGCCCATCCTGATTGGAGCCTCGCGCAAGTCGTTCCTGAGCGGCGACGCGGCGCTGCCGCCCGCCCGGCGGCTGGCGGGAAGTCTCGCCGCCGAGGCATTGGCCATCGCGGGGGGCGCTGATATCATCCGCGCCCACGACGTTCAGGAAGCCGTGCGCGTGGCGCGCCTCTGCGACTCCGTCCTGCGCGGCCCTGCCGGGATCCGATGATCGACGCCCTGTTCAACAACGGCGAGGCGCTGCACCTCGGCTGGCGCGACGGCCTCGACATCCTGCTGATGGCCGTCCTGATCTACCAGGTCGGGCTGCTCCTGCGCGGGACGCGCGCTTTCCAGACGCTGGTCGGCGTCCTGGTGGTGATCCTGGCCTACTGGGCGACCGGCCCCGACAAGCCGCTGCGCCTCGTCACCTTCCACCAGGCGCTGGGGAACGTCCTCTTCTATGCCCCGTTCGCCGTCATCGTCCTGTTCCAGACCGCCATTCGCCGCGCCCTGGCGCGCCTCGGGCGCACGTCGGTCCTGGGGTTCGGAGCTCACGGCCTCACCGATCCGATGCTGGAGGAGATCCTCGCGGCGGTGGAGACCCTCGCCATCCGCCGGAGCGGCGCCCTCATCGTGATCGAGCGCGATCAGGCGCTCAAGGATCAGGTGGAGTCGGGCAC
>JAYUCR010000220.1:0-4573 GCA_043740165.1 Acidobacteriota bacterium
CGGCGTGCGCTCGTACTGGATCTCGACCAGCTTGCGCAGCATGGCGTCGCGATCGAGGGTCATCCCCGGCTCCAGCAGCACCATCATTCCGTGGTACGCCTCCGGCGAGCCGAGGCCGTAGATGCAGGACACCGAGGCGATGATGACGACGTCGCGCCGCTCGAACAGCGACCGGGTCGCCGAGTGCCGCATCCGGTCGATCTCGTCGTTGATGGTCGATTCCTTCTCGATGTAGGTGTCGCTCTGCGCGACGTACGCCTCCGGCTGGTAGTAGTCGTAATAGGAGACGAAGTACTCGACGGCGTTGTCGGGGAAGAAGCGCCGGAACTCCTGGTAGAGCTGCGCCGCGAGTGTCTTGTTGTGCGACAGGATGAGGGTCGGGCGCTCCACCGCCTCGATCACCTTGGCCATGGTGAAGGTCTTGCCGGACCCCGTCACCCCGAGCAGCACCTGGTGCTTGCGGTGCTCGCGCAGGCCGGCGACGAGCCGCCGTATCGCCTCGGGCTGGTCTCCGCGGGGCTCGAAATCGCTCGCCAACCGGAATAACGAAGACATCGACGGGCCTCTCCAGGGGAACGCAAACCGGACGATCATAATGGATTCGGTTGACAGACCGCCGCGCGCGGGGTATTTACGGCGCCACCATGAGCGATGACGGCACCGCGGACTCCACCGCGGACGCGATCGGACCGCCGACGATCGAGGCGATCGGCCGGTTCACGTCGCCGGCCGGCGACCGTTCGGCGCGCCTGGACATCGCCGGGATCGCGGTCGAGCTCGAGGGGCTGCCGGCCGATCTGGCCGACGCCATGGCGGCGTATTACGCCCCGTACATCGGCCCGCCGACGGGCGCCGGGGCGCCGCTGCGGATCCGGGTCCGGGACGCGCCGCTCGACTACTTCATCGCGCCGAAATTTCACCGCGAGTGGGAAGTCTACAAGGTCGTGACGCGGCTCGAGAGGGGGGTCTTCCGGTCCGTCTCGTACCGCTTCGCCGCCTGGTTCGACGTCGGGCGCGGCATCGGCCAGCTCGCCCTGGCGCGCGGCGATCGCGATCCGGCGCCGCGCGCCATGGAGAACTTCCTGTGCAGCGCTTTCGCCTGGCTGGCGATGGAGCGCGGCGGCCTTTTTCTGCACGGGGCCAGCATCGTGCGCCGGGACTCCGCGTACCTGTTCTTCGGCCCCTCCGGCGCCGGCAAATCGACCCTGGCGCAGCTGAGCGGGGAAGGACGCGTGATCAGCGACGATCTGACCTTGATCCTCAAGACCGCGGAGGGCCTGAGCGCCGCTGGCGGCCCGTTTCGAGGCACCTATCGCAAGGGAGAGCCGGTGGTCGGCCTGTTCCCGATCGCCGGGTTTTATCGCCTGCGCAAGGACGATCGCACCCTGGTCCGCGCCGGAGATGGGGCCTGCTTCGCCGACCTCCTCGGCAACCTTCCCTGGGTGGTCGACCAGCTCGTGACCCATCCGAAGCTGATCGACCGCGTCCGCGCGCTGGTGGAGGGTACGCCGATGCGCTATCTCCACTTCCGAAAGGATGAGGATTTCTGGCCGGCGATCGATGCCTGGTCCTGAGACGCACCCGGCGCGCGGCCGACCAGCCGGTGCGCGCCGCGCTGGAGAATCTCCCTCAGGCCGGCGGCGCGAATCTCCCCCCCGATGCCGGCCGCGGAAAAGCGATGCAGGTAGGCATAGCCAATCTCTCCCTTCGGGGTCAGAAACCAGGTGTACCAGTCCCCCGGCTCGACCTCCTTCAGGCCCTTCAGGCGACGACGGGCGAAAGCCAGGGCAGTCTGGAGGCGCTGCACCATCCCGCGGTAAGGCTGGGCGCTCAGCAGGATCGGGCCGCCGGCGTGGAGATGCCGGGCCAGGCTCTTCAGCACCTCGATGCGCTGCCGCCGGCCCGCGATGAAGGAATAAAGAAGCGGCGTCAGGTAGGCGGCGTCGAACCGGCGTCCTGGCAGATCGAGGCGACACAGGTCGGCAGCCAGGACTTCGAGCCTCAACCCGGCTCGCGCCGCGGCCGCACGAGCGGCGTCGACCATCTGCGGCAGGATGTCGAAGGCGGTCACGTGGTATCCGAGCCCGGCCAGGTGGACCGCCTCGCTTCCCGTCCCGCACCCCGCCACAAGGATTGAGCCCCCGCGGGGGACACGATCGCCGAGAATCGCGAGCAGGTCGGCGTCCAGATTGCTCCGGCGCGGCTCGTTCCCTTGCGACGGGCTGTCATGCTGGGCCGCATAGCCGCCGACCTGCTGCCGATATTTCTCCTGGACCGACGCCCCGGCCCGATCGCCGAACCCCGGCGCCCGCTCGATGCGCCGCCAGAAAAAGCGCCCGCCCGCCACGGGCGCGCGCAGAATGCCCGCCCCTGGCCATACGATCCAGCGCGTCGCCCACCCGGCCTCCCGCCCGGCGGCCACCGGCTTCCCGGCTGTCGTCTCCCCGTCGGCGGTCGCGACGACGCCGAGGATCCGCTCCCCCGCCACCCGCGTCGGGCGCATCGGGAAGGCGTCGAGCGCGGCCCGCCAGACGCCCTCGCCTTCCCGCCCGACCAGCCGCACGAGGTCCCCCCAGCCACCCCGATCGCACAGCACCAGGTCGCCGGCGCGCGGCGCCACGCCCCCGCGGACGCCGATCGTCGCGCCGTCCCGCAGCGCAGGCTCCATGGCAAAGCCGCTCATCAGCAACTCCTGGCGGCGGCCGTTCCGCAACAACACGCGCAGGGTGGCCGCCGGCACGAACAGGCCCCCGGGAGCGAGGCGCACCGATCGCGGGCAGACTTGCCCCCAGGCGGACGGGAACTCAGCGCACATCCGGGTACCGAAGCCGCAGCTTCGCCGCGTCGACACCGAGCGCGAAGCGGAGGCGCAGCCAGGCGAACTGCAGGCCGGTGCGCAGCAGGCCGCCCTGCAGCAGGCGCCTGGCCGAGGTCACGACGCACAACGGCAGTGTGCGGACCCGGCCTTCCCGCCGCAGAGCCTGGGCCAGGCGCAGGTCTTCGAAGAGCGGCAGGTCGGGAAAGCCGCCGATCCGTTCGAACACGTCGCGCCGCACGAACATCGCCTGATCCCCGTAGTGAACGCGGACGAGGCGCGCGCGCGCGGTGGACCAGGCCGAGATCAACCACAGCAGGAATCGCGCTTCGCCGAAGCGGTGCCGGAATCCGCCGCCGACCAGGCGGTCGTCCCGGAACGACGCGTCGAGGGCGGCGAGTGCGCCCGGCGGCAGGCAGGTGTCGGCATGCAGGAAGAGGAGCACGCTCCCGCGCGCCGCGCGCGCGCCGGCATTCATCTGCGCCGCGCGGCCGCGCCGCGCGCACCGCTCGACCCGGGCGCCGACGCACGGGAGGGTCCAGTCGCCGGTCCGATCCAGGAACACCGCGACGGTGCGATCGGCGCTGCCGCCGTCGGCCAGGACGATCTCGAATCGCGGCGCGTCCTCCTGCTCCCGGAGGCTCTGCAGCACGCTCGGCAGCGCCGCCTCCTCATCGAGAGTCGGCAGGACGATGGAGACGTGCACCATCCGGCCGGGCCCGCCCGCTTCCTTCATGTATACTCCCCGCTCGCCGCGATGGTCGGCGGTTCAAGGTGCCTTGAGCAGCAACCCCCCGGACACGCATCCCGATCCCATCGACGGCCCCCCCGCCGGAACACCGCCTCCTCCGCCGCCGCCCCATCGATACACGCGGCGGCAGCTCATCCTCGGGGGCATCGTGCTCGTGGCCTTCGCCGCCGCGATGGTCGCCGGCTCATCCCTCGCCTACGTCCTGACCTTCGACATCCCCGAGGTCCGCCAGCTGCAAGACTGGAAGCCACCGGTGGTCACGACGCTGTACAGCGCCGACGGCGAGGTGCTGTACCAGTTCGGAGCCGAAAAACGAATCGTGATCGGCCTCGACCAGGTGCCGCAGACGTTTCTCGACGCGCTCGTCTCCACCGAGGATTCGCACTTCTACGATCATGTCGGGGTCGATCCGTGGGGGATCGCGCGCGCCATCATAACGGACGTCATCCATCTCAAGAAGGCCCAGGGGGCGAGCACCCTGACGCAGCAGCTGGCGCGCTCGCTGTTTCTCAAGCCGGAAAAGACCTGGCGACGCAAGCTGCAGGAGGCGGTGCTGGCGCTGCAGATCGAAAAATCGTTCACCAAGAACGAGATCCTCGCCTTCTACGTGAACCAGGTCTACATGGGACACGGGCGCTACGGGATCGAAGCGGCGGCGCGCTTCTATTTCGGACGGACGGCGCGCGATCTGACCCTGGCCGAGGCGGCCCTTCTCGCCGGCCTGGTGCAGCGCCCCGAAGCCTATTCGCCGATGCGCTCCCCCGACCGCGCCGTGGCGCGGCGCAACCACGTCCTGCACCGCATGGTGCAGGAGAAGCGGCTCGATCGCGAGGCGGCCAGCGCGGCGGTGAAAGAAGCGGTGGTGGTGGCCAAGATCCCCGACGAGGACAACATCGCCCCCTATTTCGTCGAGGAGGTGCGCCGCTATCTGGACGCCACCTACGGCGAGGTGGCCCTCTACCAGGAAGGGCTCGAGGTCTACACCACCCTCGACGCGGCGGAGCAGA
>JAYUCR010000221.1:0-4572 GCA_043740165.1 Acidobacteriota bacterium
ATGCTGCTGCTGTGGAGCGGGTGCTGCAAGCGGAGGACGGGCAATGAAGAAGAAGGGCAAGGGGGCCGGGACCCCGCGGCGTGCGGCAGCCGGACGAACGGCAGGGCGAACCCCGGCCAGGCGAACGGCCGGTAGGCCGGCCGGCATGACGGCCGGGAAGCCGGCCGGGGAGCGTTCCGCCGATCGGGTGCTGCGCGCCGGCGATCTGATGACGCGCGACCCCGTGCTCGTCCACGACGACATCACGGTGGGGGAGCTGTGCGACTTGTTCCAGGAGAAGAACATCAACGGCGCCCCGGTCATCGACCGCCAGGGGCGCCTCGTCGGTGTCGTGGCGCAGGACGACATCATCTACGGCGCCATGGGCCACCCCGATCGGTCCTCCGCGGAGGATGCCTCGCGAGCGGCCGGGGTCCCGGGGCCCGAGCCCGACAGTCCGGCCCGGCGCCGCAGCCGGCGCGTCGCCGCCGTGCTGCGCGATCAGAAGTTGAGGAGCCTTCCCGACGCCACGCCCCGGCGCGGCGAAATCCCCTTCTGGGCCGAAGAACGGCGCGCCAGCGATCCGCTGCGCATGCCGGTCGGCGCCATCATGACGAGCCCCGCCATCTCGGCCGAGGAGTCGACCCCGGTCACCGATCTGTGCGAGGTGATGTGGAACCTGCGCATCCACCGCGTGCCGATCGTGAACGAGGGGAAGGTCTCCGGCATCGTCTCCTCCATGGATCTGTGCCGCGCCATCCTCTCCGGCCTGATCAAGATCTGACACGATGCGGACCGACGCGATGCGCGCCCGGACGCTCCTGCTGGCGGTGCTTCTCACCTCCGCCTGCCACCGCGGCACGCCGGCGCCGATCGTCCCCGACCTGGGGGAGCTCGTTGGTCCCGGCGAATCGTTGGTGATGCTGCGCCGGGTCCCGTCGACGCCGCAGGCCGGGTCGCCGGGAGCGCTCGGCGCGGACCACGAGCTCCTGGTCGCCGTGGTGCGCGAGACCTCCGGCAAGGTCGAGCTGCGCGTCGGGGAGGAGCGCGCGCAGGGGCTGGTCGTGACGCATGCGTCGAGCCCCGGCGACGAGTTCCGCAACCTGGTGGTGGAAGACGTCAACGGCGACGGCCGCTCCGAGGTGGTGAGCTCCTGGACCGGCGGGCAGCTCGCGGTGGTCGAGGTTCTCGGGCGCAACCCCGCCGGGGCCTGGGCGGTCCTGCTGCAGGACGCCGGGCAGATCGTCGAGGAGCGGCACCTCCCCGACGGCACCCTCGCGTTCTGGATCACCAGCCGGACCTACGAGGAGGAGCCCCAGCAGCCTCCCGTCTACCAGACGACGGTCTATCGCTGGGACGGCAGCCGGTTCGCCCCGCTGCCGTCCTGAGCCGGGCCGCTGCTGCTATACTGCCGCCCCCGTGAATATCACCAACGACGGCATCCGCAGGCAATCGTTCCCCAACGGCCTGGTCCTCCTGAGCGAGCGCATGGACCACATCCGCTCGGTGTCGCTCGGCGTCTGGATGAAGAAGGGCTCGCGCCACGAGTCGCTCATCGAGAACGGCATCTCGCACTTCATCGAGCACCTGCTGTTCAAGGGGACCGAGAGCCGTTCGGCGCGCGACATCGCCCTGATCATCGATTCGGTGGGGGGGCAGATGGACGCCTTCACCACCAAGGAGTACACCTGCTTCTATTTCAAGGTCCTCGACCGCCACCTCGACGTCGCCGTCGACCTGCTCTCCGACATCGTCCGGCATCCCAGGTTCCTGCCGGAGGAGATCGAGAAGGAGCGCAAGGTGATCTACGAAGAGATCAAGATGGTCGACGACACGGCGGACGAGCTGGTCTACGACCTCTGGTCGGAAGCGTTTTACGGCGCGCACCCGCTGGGGCGGCCGATCCAGGGAACCCGGGAATCGGTCGGGCGGATGCTCCCCGACGCGCTGATCCGGTTCTTCAAGGACTCCTACCGCCCGGCGAATCTCCTGGTGACCGCGGCGGGGAACGTCGATCACGATCGCCTGTCGGAGGCGCTCCAGGCCTCGTTCATCGACCTTCCCGCCGGAGAGACCGTCCCGCTCGGGCCGCCCCCGGGCGCCTGTCCCGGGCTGACCCTGCGCGAGAAGAAGGAGCTGGGCCAGCTGCACCTCTGCCTGGGTGTTCCCGGCGTGTCGGTGAGCGACGACCGTCGCTACCCGCAATATCTGCTCAACACCGTCCTGGGCGGCACGATGTCGTCGCGGCTTTTCCAGCACATCCGCGAAGAGCGGGGGCTGGTCTACTCGGTCTTCTCGTCGGCCAACTCGTTCTTCGACGCCGGCAACCTGACCGTCTACGCCGCCACCTCGCCCGAATCGGCGCGCGAGGTGACCGATCTCG
This sequence comes from Acidobacteriota bacterium, assembly GCA_043740165.1. Lineage (GTDB taxonomy): Bacteria > Acidobacteriota > Polarisedimenticolia > Gp22-AA2 > Gp22-AA2 > JAYUCR01. The sequence goes on from JAYUCR010000221.1 coordinate 2,363, forward strand.
TCCTGCTCGAGCTGACCCGGCTCAAGCAGGAGCCGGTCGGGGAGAGCGAGCTGCAGCTCGCGAAGGATCACCTCAAAGGGAACCTGATGCTCTCCCTCGAGAGCAGCAGCAGCCGGATGTCGAACCTGGCGCGCCAGGAGCTGTACTTCGGCCGGCAGTCGACCCTCGACGAGATCCTGGTGGGGATCGACAAGGTCTCGCGCGAGGATCTGACCGTCCTGGCCCAGGAGCTATTCAATCCAATGCACTGCGCCCTGGCCGCCCTCGGCCAGACCGCCGGCTCCCGCCTCGATTCCGTCCGCCTGGAGTTCTGATGTCCGGATCGCCGGCCGCGCCGGATGCCGCTGGCTCGCCTGTGCCGGGTGGAGTCGCCGTGCCGATCAGGAGACTCCCCGGCAACGAGGATCTCCCGCTTCCGGAGAAGGCCACCGCCGGGAGCGCCGGCTTCGACCTGCGCGCCGCGATCGGCGCCCCGCTGACACTGGCTCCCGGCGCGCGGCAGCTCGTCCCGACCGGCTTCGCCGTCGCCCTGCCGCCCGGTTACGAAGGCCAGGTCCGCCCGCGCAGTGGCCTCGCCCTGCGCCAGGGCATCACGCTGCTCAACTCTCCCGGCACGATCGACTCCGACTACCGCGGCGAGATCGCGGTGATCGTGGTGAACCTCGGGCAGGAGCCGGTCGGCATCAAGCGAGGCGACCGGATCGCCCAGCTGGTGATCGCCCCGGTCAGCGATGTCCGCTTCCATGTATCCGATCCGCTTCCCGAAACCGGCCGCGGGCCGGGCGGCTTCGGCCACACCGGCACGCGGTGACGCGCGCCTGGCGCACGGTCCGATCAAGGCCGGCGCGGCCGATGGGAATTCCGGTAGAATGACCGCCTTGATGGCGATCCGGCTGGCGGTTCTCGGGAGCGGCAGCGGCGGCAACGCGACTTTCATCGAAGCGGGGGGCGTCCGCCTCCTGCTGGACGCCGGATTCTCCCTTCGCAGCCTGGTACAGCGCCTGCGCTTCCTCGCGGTCGCCCCGGAGTCTCTCGACGCGATCCTGATCACCCACGAGCACGGCGATCACGTTTCCGGAGCCGCGGCCACGGCGCGATCCTTCGGCCTGCCGATCTACTGCACCGCGGCGACGGCGCGCGCCGCCTCGCTCGCCACCGAGGATTGCGAGGTGCGGCCGGTGACGGCGGGGGAGCCGTTCGCGATCGGGGAGCTGCGCATCCGGCCGTTCGCGGTGCCGCACGACGCGGTCGACACCGTCGGGTACGTCGTGGAATCGGGCGGGGCGCGCCTCGGCTACGCCACCGACCTCGGGCATGGTCCGGATGGCGTGCGCGACGGGCTGCGCGACTGCGATGCCCTGGTCCTCGAGGCGAACCACGACGTCGAGATGCTGCAGGCCGGACCTTACCCCGAGATCGTGAAGCGCCGGGTCCTCGGGCGGCACGGGCACCTCGACAACGAGGCGGCGTCGGACCTGCTGTGCGACGTGGTGTCGGAGCGCACGCGGACCGTCGTGCTGGCGCACCTGTCGCGGACCAACAACCGTCCCGACCTGGCGCTGCATGCCGCGGAGCGCGGCTTCGCGAAGCAGGGGTTCGCGGGCCGCCGGACGCCGCGGCTGCATGCCGCCGAGCAGACGCGGCCGTCGCCATGGTTCGAAATATGATCGCGCGCTACGCACGCCCGGCGATGACCCGGGTCTGGGACGACGAGAGCAAGTTCCGCCGCTGGCTCGAGGTGGAGCTCGCGGTCTGCGACGCGCTCGCCGCCTCCGGGGCCATTCCGAAGCCGGCCCTGCACGCCATCCGCACCCGCGCCGGCTTCGACCTGAAACGGATCCAGGAGATCGAGGCGACCGTCCAGCACGACGTGATCGCCTTCCTCACGAGCGTCGCCGAGAAGGTCGGGCCGGAGTCGCGCTACATCCACCTCGGGCTGACCAGCAACGACGTGGTCGACACGGCGCAGGCGCTCCAGCTGGTGGAGGCGACCGATCTCCTCCTGACCGGCCTCGAGGGGCTCCGCGCCGCCATCGAGGCGCGCGCCTTCGAGCACAAGAACACCCCGATGGTCGGCCGCACCCACGGCATGCACGCCGAGCCGATCACGTTCGGATTGAAGCTGGCCGTCTGGCATGACGAGGTCCGGCGCGACATCGAGCGGATGACGGCGGCGCGGCGGCGGATCGCGGTCGGCAAGCTGTCGGGGG
>JAYUCR010000222.1:0-4553 GCA_043740165.1 Acidobacteriota bacterium
GAACAGCTCGGCGAACCGCCCCCAGTTCACGGTGATCTCGAGCTGCTCCGCGGCCCGGTCCCCGTAGTCGGTCTGGAAACGGTCCAGGAAATATCCCCGGTCGACACGCCGGTCCTCGTCTTCCTGCAGCGTCTCGTAGATCCAGCTGATCATGGGGATCCGCAGGATGCGCCCGGCGATCAGCTCCTTGCGGGCCAGGATGCCCGCCTCGGCGTAAGTATGCCCGAGCGGTGTCAGGGTGACCTCGCCCTCGCGGACCGACAGCAGCCCCACCAGCTCCCCGGCCTCGACGATCGGGAGGAAGTCGTCCAGCTCGAGCTGCAGGTCGCCGCTCAATCGTTGCAGGCCGGCTTGCCCTCCCTCCGCCGCCAGGGTTTCGACGAGCCCGGCCAGAGCGTTGAGCCGCGCCATCGGCAATTGCCGGGAGCTCGGGCGTTGCGTCGCGGCGACGGGGCGGGCGCCGCCGGCCACCACCGCGTAAACCCTGTCCACCATCCCCTGGAACCCGGTGTCCTTGCGGCGGCGAGGGTGCTTGAGGGTGACCGCCACCTCGGTGACGACGCGGCCCGGATCCTTGGCCATCACGACGATCCGGTCGGCCATCATCACCGCCTCCTCGATGTTGTGGGTGACCATCAGGATCGCCTTTGTCGGCATCGCCTTGCCCTGCCAGAGCTCCATCAGCTCGCCGCGCAGGGCCTCCGCCGAGAGGACATCGAGGGCCGAGAACGGCTCGTCGAGACAGAGAAGCTCCGGCTCGACGGCCATCGCCCGCGCGAATCCCACCTTCTGTCGCATTCCGCCCGACAGCTCGCGCGGGTAGGCCGACTCGAACCCATCCAGCCCGACGGTGTCGAGGAGCTTGACGGCGCGATCGCGGCGCTCCGCGGCCGGCACCCCGCGCGCCTTGAGCGCCACCTCGACGTTCTCCTGCACCGTGAGCCAGGGATAGAGCGCGAACGTCTGGAACACGATCGTGGCGTGGGCGTTGATCCCCGCGAGCGTCGCGCCGCCGTAGATCACGCGGCCGGCGCTCGGCGCCGCGAGGCCGGTGATGATCCGGAGAAGCGTCGACTTGCCGCATCCCGAAGGTCCGAGCAGGCAGACGAACTGGCCCGCGGAGACGGTGAGCGAGACGTCGTTCAGCGCCACGAAATCGCGCGGAGCGATGCCGTAGCTCTTGCTCACGTTCTCGACGACCAGCAGGGGCTGGTCACTCGCGGGGGACGGGGCCGATTCGACACTGGAGCTCATGCCGCGGATCTCCTAGTCCATGCAGTAGCGCGCCTCGGCCAGCCGGTAGAGGCGCCGCCAGAAGAGCCGGTTGATCAGGACGACCGTGCCCACCATCACCAGGGTCGCGGCCAGAAGGAGCGCCGGATTGCCGGCCGCGGTCGCCTCCGCGATCGCGGCGCCCAGGCCGATTGTCGCATGCGTTCTGCCTCCGAACTGGACGTATTCGGCGACGATGCTGGCGTTCCAGGCGCCGCCGCTGGCGGCGATGCCGCCGGTCACGATGTAGGGAAACAGCCCCGGCAGGATCAGCCGGCGCCACCGTTCCACCCTCCCGAGCCGCAACAGGTCGGTGGTCTGAATCAGATCCTGCGGGATCGCCGAAGCCCCCGCGATGACATTGAACAGCAGGTACCACTGCGTCCCGAGGAGCATCAGGACGACCGCCGCCAGGTTGAGCCCGCCCGGCACGCGCAGCAGGAGAAGCAGGAGGACCGGGAAGAGCGCGGTCGCGGGGATCGCGGCCAGGATCTGGACCACCGGCTGCAGCGCCGCGGTCAGGCGCCGGTTCATGCCGATCATCGCCCCGACCGGGACGGCCCAGAGAAGCGCCACGCCGAGCGACACCGCCACCCGCAGGAAGGTCGCGAGCAGCCCCTCCACCACCTGAATCCAGGCTGTGCTATCGAGGGTGGCGAGAAGAACCGCCGCGCGGTAGCCGCCGTAGATCGCGGCCAGCACCACGAGCCCCGCCACGACGCGCAGCATCAACGACGGCTTCGGCGCGACTCCCTCCCTGCGCCGCAGATCGGTCGGGCGGGGCCCGGCCTGGGGCCGGCCGAGCCAGCCGTCCAATCGCTCCAGGAGAGGCTCGCCGATCCGATCCCCACACTGCCGGGCGATCCACGACTGGGCCAGCGCGTCCCGGAACCACGATCCCGGCGGCGCGTCGCCCTCCACGGTCTCCAGCTTGAAGCGCTCCGCCCACGCGAGCAGCGGGCGCCACACCAGCTGATCGAGCGCCACCACCACCACGACCAGGGTGGCCACCCCGATCAGGACCGCCCGAAGATCGCCGCGCGAGGCCGCGGTCTGCAGATACGAGCCGAGGCCCGGAAGCCGGAAGTCGCGATCCCCCACGTGGAACATCTCGGCGGCCATCAGGAAAAACCAGCCCCCCGCCCAGGACATGACGCTGTTCCAGATAAGGCCGACCGCCGCGAACGGCAGCTCGAGGTGACGGAAGCGCAGCCAGGGCGACAATCGAAAGATGGCGGCCGCCTCACGTAGCTCCACCGGAATCGTCCGCACCGACTGGTAGAAGCTGAAGGTCATGTTCCAGGCCTGTGAGGTGAAGATCAGCACCACCGCCGTCAGCTCCGCCGCGAATCCGCGCGGCAGGAAGGCGCTCAGCCCGAGCAGCACAACCGGGAGAAACGAAAGGATCGGGACGCTCTGGAGCACGTCGAGCAGCGGCATCAGAAGAGCGCGCGCCGACTCGTTGCGGGCCGCCGCGTAGCCGTAGAGCAGGCTGAAGGTGAGGGAGAGGCCGTAGGCGACGCTCATCCGCCCGATGGAAAGGAGGGCGTACCAGGGCACGGCCGCCACCGACAGCGAGATCTCCGGCCCCGCGATGACGTGCGGCGCCCCGAGCGCCAGCCGCGCCCCCCCATAAAGGAGGGCGGCGAGCCCGAGGAGGATCAGCGCATCGCCGCCGGTGAAGACCCGGGTGAGGGGCGCGGGCAACTCGAAATTCAGGCGTCGCAATCGTCACCCCGCCCGGACCTTCCGCCCACACCGTGCGGAACCAAATTCCCGGTTTCGCGTTACACCCTACACTCTAATGCATGACCGAAGCAGTAAGACCGCGCTCGTCCTGGGCGCGATCGGGGTTCTGATCGCCGCGCTGTGCGCCTGGGTGGGTTGGGGCGGAGGCGAAACCGTCTGGCTCTGGAGCGTGGCGATGAATGACGCCGGCAGGACGACCTGGCCGGCGTCGCATGCGAGAGCCGGTGCTCGCGGCGCCGGTGGTCCGGAGGCCGAAGCGCCGGCCGTCGAGATCCCGTTCGATCTGGTGAAGCGGCTCGTGATCCTGCAGGCCACCGTCAACGGCTCCCGCCCCTTGTCGTTTATCCTCGACACCGGCGACCGGTTCGCCCTCATCGATTCCGGCCGCGCGCGCAAGCTGGGCCTTCACATGGCAGGACGGATCGACGTCGGCGGCGCGGGGCCCGGGATGTCGACCGGTGCCTTCGTCAAGGACGCGGCCTTCTCGCTCCCGTCCTTCCCGGGTTTCTCGCAACCGGTCACGCTGGCGGTCTCGACGCAAGCGCTCGCTTCCAAGATCGGCCACGACATCGACGGTGTTGTCGGGACCAACTTCATCCGGCAATTCGTGCTCGAGCTCGATTACCCGGCGCGCGTCATCACCCTGCACGACAAGGACCGGTTCTCCTACTCGGGACCGGGAGAAAGCGTCGCGATGACGTTGAACGCCGAGGGCCATCCGGTCATCGACGTCGAGATTCAGCTTCCCGGAGGCGCCCCGATCCCAGGGCGCGCGGCCCTCGATATCGGCGCCAACGATTCGCTGGTGCTCTCCAGCCCGTTCGTCACCGAGCACGCGCTCCCCGCGCCGGGGATGAAGACAATCCGCGGCATCGGCCACGGCGGCATCGGGGGGACGAGCGCCGGGCGGATCGGGCGGCTGGCCGGGCTGAAGATCGGCCGCTACACGCTGCGCGATCCCGTCGCCATGTTCTCCGAAGACCAAGCCGGGGCGCATGCCGACCCGACGCTCCAGTGCTCCATCGGGCAGCATCTCCTCGGCAGGTTCAGGCTCTTCTTCGACTACAGCCACGACCGGGTCATCTTCGAGCCGGCGGCGACCTTCGCGGATCCGTTCGATGGGGTCGGGAGCGGGCTCAGCGTCCGGGCCGAAGGCGACGGCTACAAGACATTTCGCGTCGCCGAGGTGCTGGAGAATTCACCGGCGTCCGAGTCCGGGCTCCAGGAGAACGACGTCTTCACCCGGATCGACGACCGCGACGCGGCCGATATGACGCTCAGCGACCTAATGGAGACGCTCGAGCGCCCCGTGACCTGCAAGGTGACGATCCGGCGCGGTGAGCAGACCTTGAGCGTCTCGCTGACACCCAGGCCCCTGGTCTGAGCTGCCTCAGGCGGCTCCCATCCCCGCGGCGCGTCCGGTGGCCCAGGCCCACAGGAAGTTGTAGCCGCCGATCGGGCCGAACGCGTCGAGCATCTCGCGTACAGAAACAGACCCGGATGCTTCCGACTCTCGCACGTCTTCGGATCGA
>JAYUCR010000223.1:0-1830 GCA_043740165.1 Acidobacteriota bacterium
CGGCCGCGCCCCAGCCGGCGGCCGGGGGCGAGAAGATCAACATCAACACCGCGTCGGCGGACGACCTGGCGAGCCTGCCGGGCATCGGTCCGTCCTACGCGCAGCGGATCGTCGAGTACCGCGAGAAGAACGGACCGTTCCACAAAGTGGAGGACCTGCTGAACGTGCGCGGCATCGGCGAGAAGACGTTCGAGCGCATCCGCGATCGATTGACTCTCGGCGCCAAGTAGAACGGGTTCCGGGCGGGGGCGGCTTCTCTCTCGTGGAGGCCGCCCTCGCCATGGCGCTCCTGGGACTGATGCTGACGATAGGCGGGCCGGCGCTCTTCTCCGCTTTGCTGCGCTACCGCGCCATGGCGGCGGCGCGCGAGATGGCGGGGGAGATGGCCCGCCTGCGCTCCGAGGCGATCGCCTCGCGGCGGCGCGTCGCGGTGCGCTTCACGCGCACCTCCGCGCGCACCTGGTATGCGTTCTATGCCGACGGCGACGGGGATGGCGTGCGCGCCGACGACATCGCCTCCGGGCGTGACCCGATCCTGGCGCCGCCGCGTGACCTGCCGTCGCGCTACGACGGGATCGATTTCGGGCTGCTGGAGGCTTCCATCCCGGAGGTGCCGCCGGGTGGCTCGGTGCTGGCGCCGGGCTCCGACCCGGTGCGCTTCGGCGCCTCGGACACGGTGACCTTCACCCCTTGGGGCACCGCCAGCTCCGGCACTCTCTACATCAGCGACGGTCAGGAGACGGTGTTCGCCGTCGTGCTGTACGGCCGCACCGGCCGGATCCGGACCTGGCGGTTCGATCGCGCGCTCTGGCGGTGGGTCCGCTAGAAGCGTCTTGTCCTAGAACGCGATCTGGAAGCCGATCTGGAAGCGGCGGCCGAACTGGCGCGTGGCGTCGATCTGGATCGGTCCCGAGACCGTCTTCTTCTGCGCCAGGTCGAACCCCTCGCCGCGGTTCGGCTCGTAGGTGTAGATGCGCAAGTCGTCGGTGTTCAGGAGGTCGAACACTTCGAGCGACACCGCCGCAGTCGTCCGGCCGATGACGAAGTTTTTCCGGGCTCGCAGATTGATGTCCAGAACCGCCGCGTTGCGCTCGCTGTTGCGCGGCAGGGGCACGAATTTCAGCTGATTGCCTTCGAGCACGGTGTAGCCGTAGCGGGTGCGGAACTGCGAGTAGTCGGCGTTGTCGGTCGCGAAGAAGCGCGACACCACCGAATAGGGGAGTCCCGAGGCCCAGGAGGCGGCGGCGCCGATCTGCCAGTCACCGGGCAGGAAGACGGAGCCGTTCAGCTTGACGACGTGGCGCTGGTCGAAGTCGAGGTAGCCGGAGGCGTTCTCGAGCACCGATGGGTCGTTGCCGACGCGCGACTGAAAGTCTTCGGCGTCCCCCTGGGCGCGGGAATAGACATATGACGTCTGCATCTCCCACCGGCGCGACAGGCGGCGCAACAGCTCGATCTCGATCGCCCGGTAGCGGGCCTGGTTGTAGTTCCCGACCCGCAGCACCTGGTTGAAGAAGACGTTGTTGATGAACAGATCGGGCTTTCCGTCGGGCACGCGGAACTGCTGAATGCTTCCGGTCCGCGGGCGCGTCAGGAGCAGCAGAGTCCCGAACGTATCGACCAGCTCGCCGGTCTCGGGATTGATACGCACATCGTGATTCAGGTCGACGTCCTGCAGCTGATCGCGGAAGTCACGTCCAATGTAGCGCACCGTGAGCGCCACCTCGGGAGCCAGCTCGCGCTCGAATCCGAACGTGAACTCATCGCTGTACGGGGTCGCCAGGTTGCGATCGATCTGATGAATCGAGGGCGGCGCCTTGGACATCAGGC
>JAYUCR010000224.1:0-1821 GCA_043740165.1 Acidobacteriota bacterium
CACGAACCCCTGACGCACCAGCTTCGCGACGATCTCCCAATCCAGGTCGAAGCGATCCGAAACCAGCGTGATCTCGTCCAGGCAGTCGCGGCGGAACACCTTGAACATCGTCGTGGGGTCGGTCAGTCGCTGCTGGTACAGCAGGTTGAAAAACGCGTGGAACAGCACGCCTCCGATATTGAGATACCATTCCTTCACCGGCGCGCCCGGGAACTTGCGGATCTTCCAGGTCTTGAGCCCCATGATGCGGCTGCCGAGGACGAATGCCGCCCTGCCCTCGACGATCGGCCGCAGCAGGGCGGGATAGTCGCCCGCGCTGTACTCGAGGTCGCCGTCCTGGATCAGGATGATGTCCCCGGTCGACGCGGCGATCCCCTCGCGCACGGCGCTGCCCTTTCCCATGGCCCGCTCCTGCGGCACGAACCGGACGCCGTCCGGCCGCGTCGCCCGCTTCACGTCGCAGAACCGCTGGACCCGCTCGCGCGTGCCGTCCGCGGAGTTGCTCTCGACGATGACGAGCTCCTTCTCGATCCCGGGCGTGGGCGCCGCCCAGGTGTTCTCCAGCAGCGTGAGGACGGTTTGGGCTTCGTTGTAGACCGGGATGATGATCGAGACCTTCACTGCACGGATTCCCATTTGGTCTGGCCTGTCTTCAGGGCCGGGTGGCTGACCAGCAGGTGCCAGATGACCGCGCACGATCCCTCCGTGTGCGGCGTGATCCGTTCCGGAGAGACCACCGGCACCACGACGCAGGCATGCGCCACCTGCCGGGCGTAGCCCCCGTCCTTTCCGACGACCGCGAACACCCTCGCGCCGGCGGAGATCGCCAGGTCCATGGCACGCACCAGGTTGGTCGAGATGTTCCGCTCGCGATCCCCTCCACCGACGGAGAAAACGAGCACCGCGTCCCACGCGTGAATCCGGGACCCCTCGAGCCACTTCGCGTAGCAGCTCTCCCAGCCCTCATCGTTGATTCGCGCGGTGAGCTCCGACACGTTGTCGGTCGGGGCGTAGGCTTCGAATCCGCAGATCTTGCGAAAATCGTTGACCGCGTGGCTGGCGTGCCCCGCGGAGCCCCCCACGCCCAGGATGAACAGCCGGCCGCCCTTGTCCCGGCACTCGGCCAGGCCATGGGCGACGTCCTCGATGGTCCGGACATCGAGCCGTCCGAGGAGCTGGATGCCCTCGTCGAGATACGTGCGGCTGAAGCTCTGCATGGCCCGATTCTCCCCCTAGGCTCGGTGCGTGTCGTCCGACCACTCCGCTCGTCGGGATGCCAGAAGGTCGCTCAATTCAAGCAGATCCTGGACCCTGAGAGTGGGATGCAGCGAACGGTCTTCGAATACCTTCAGGTACTCGATCTTTCGCGGCCCGACAAAGACGGTGCGCAGCGCGAGAGCGTGCCCGGCCTGGATGTCACGGATGCCGTCTCCCACCATCCAGGAGAGGCGCCGATCATAGCCGGGATTCGCCTCGAAGGCCTGTTCCAGGAGCCCGGTGCGCGGTTTGCGGCAGGCGCAGCCGTCCTCCTGGCGATGGAAGCAGAGGTGAGAGCTCAGGATCCTCGCTCCGTCGGACTGCGCCCGCTCGAGGACGCGCGCATGCACGCCCCGGAGCTGCTCCAAGGTCGTCTTTCCCTTCGCCGCGGCCGGCTGGTTGCTCGCAATCGCCAGGCCGAATCCCATGCCCTCGAGGCGCACCAGCGCCCGCGGTACCCAGGGATACACTTCGACCTGCGATGGGTGCAGGGGGCTGTCGATGGTGCCGTGCTCGGCGTCCACGACCATGGCGTTCAGCACGCCGTCCCGATCCATGATGACG
>JAYUCR010000225.1:0-1819 GCA_043740165.1 Acidobacteriota bacterium
CTCGCGCGTGCCGGGTCGGAGGGCCTGGCGCTCCGCGGGCGGCAGGATCGACATCCAGGCCGCATGGGTCGTCGCAAGGTCGCCCGACAACCCGTCGAGCAGCTTGCGCGCCCGGTGCACCATCCCGGCGACTCCGCTCCCGTAGCGGGCCGGGAAGGGATCGAGCGCGCGGCGGAGTGCGGTTCGCGCCGGGCCGCCCAGGCGCGTGAGAAGCCGGCTGGCCGCCAGCGCCCGGTAGAGGCGATACCCGCCGAACACCTCGTCCCCCCCGTCGCCCGAAAGCGCCACCGTCAGATGGCGCCGCGCCTCGCGCGCGATCAGCGAGCAGGGGATGGCGCTCGAGTCGGCGAACGGCTCGCCGAAGGCCGCGAGGGCTTCCGGGATCTCGTCGCGCAGCCGCTGGGCGTCGACGCGCGCCTCCACGTGCCCGGTCCGCATCTCGTCGGCGAGCCGCCGCGCCATCGGTGACTCGTCGAACCAGGCGTCGCCGTCGATGCCGACCGAATAGGTGCGCGGCGGATGCGGCAGAGCCCCGGTCATGTAGGTGACGATGGCCGAGGAATCGATGCCGCCGGACAGGAAGGCACCCAGGGGCACATCCGATTCCAGGCGTCGCCGCACGGCGCCTTCGAGCGCCGCCCGCACCGCCTCCTCCGGGTCCGACGGAGGCGCGCGGTGGATCGCCTCCTCGAGGCGGTAGTAGCGCTGCACTTCGGGCGCGCCGCCGGGCGCCAGGGTGAGCGACGCGGCGTGCGGCAGCTTGCGCACCGCGCGATAGATGCTCCAGGGGGCCGGAATGTAGCCGAAGGTCAGGAACAGCTCGACCGCATCGGGGTCGATGTCGAACGGGATGCCGCCGTGGGCCAGGAGGGCTTCCAGCTCGGAGGCGAAGATGAGATGCTGCGGTGTGACCGCGTAGTACAGCGGCTTCTCTCCGAAACGATCGCGCGCCAGGGTCAGGCGGCGCGCGCCGACGTCCCAGAACGCCAGGGCGAACATGCCGTTGAAGCGCCGCAGGGCCGCCTCGACTCCCCAGGTGAGGAGCCCCATCAGCACCACCTCGGTGTCGGAGCGCGAGCGGAACCGCACGCCGCGCGACTCGAGGTCGCGCCGCAGCTCGGCGGCGTTGTAGAGCTCGCCGTTGTAAACCAGGCAGCCGCGGTCGAGCGGGTCGCGCATCGGCTGCGCCGCCGCCGAAGTGAGATCGATCACCTTGAGGCGGCGGTGGCCGAGTCCGATCACGGCGCGACCGGCCCCGACGCCGTCGCCCATGAGGCGCACCGCCCCTTCATCGGGCCCGCGGTGCACCAGCGCGTCGGTGATCGCCCGGATCGCGTCGTGCCGGACGGGTGTCCCGTCGAGACTGAGGGCCCCCGCGATGCCGCACATGTCAGGCGGCCCGCCAGAGCGACTGGAGCGCCGCGGCAGAGCGCTCCCAGGAATGCGAGGCGGCCCAGTCCCGGGCCGCCGCGGCCATCCTCGCGCGCCGGCCAGCGTCCTGGAGCAGGCAGGTCGCCGCGTTCACGAAGGCGGAGGTCTCCAGGGGCGGCACCAGCAGGCCGGTGACTCCGTCCTGCACCGCCTCCTCGACCCCTCCCGAGCGCCCGCCGATCGACGGAACCCCGTGGCTCGCCGCCTCGAGAAACGACAGCCCGAACCCTTCGACACCGTCGTACGACCCGGTGAGACGGCTGAGCTGCACGTAGATCGCCGCCAGGCGGAAGTGCGCCGCCAGCTCCTCGTGCGGTATGCGCCCGGCGAAGCGGACCGCGTGGGCCACGCCCATCTCCACGGCCAGCCGTTCCAGCGCCGGGCGTCG
>JAYUCR010000226.1:0-1814 GCA_043740165.1 Acidobacteriota bacterium
CCGCCGCGGGCGCGCTCCAGCACCGTGTGCGCCATGTCGCCCGCTTCCGCCTGCTGCCGCGGGATCATCTTCCCCGGCACCTTGCCGGCGAACGACACCAGGATCTGCTGCACGACGACGCGATCCGGCTCCGGCGTGCCGCGCGCCATGCTGCAGGCTGTACCGAGGGCCGCGGTGCCCAGGATGAGCGCCATGGCGAGACGGAGGCGGAGCCGGCGATGCATCAGGGATTCCCGGCGGGCGGTCAGTCGAGGCGCGGCCGGCGATCGACGCGCGCGATCCAGGCGACGACGTTCGGATGCGTCGTCCCCGGCTTCTGATAGTCGGTGAGGATGCGATGGAACAGGTGCGGATCGTCGGGACCGGGCGGCTGGGTCGCGTACCTCAGGAACGGGAAGGCGGCGACGTCGGCGGCGCTGAACTCCCCCAGGAGGTGCTCCCGGCCGGTCAGCAGCTGCTCGAACAGATCGAGGTAGCCGGCCATCGCCTTCCCGAGCCGCTCGACGCGCTGCGCGTCCTGCTGGTGCGGCGGCTTCATCAGCTCCGCCTCCATGTCGTTCGGCGGTCGTTTCCAGACGCGGTTGAACCAGTCGATGAACAGCAGGCAGTCGGCCCGCCGCGCCGCTGCTTCCGGATAGAGCCGCGGCTTTTCGGGGAAGCGATCCTCGAGGTAGCGCACGATCTCCATCGAGTCGATGACGACCTTCCCGTCATCGACCAGGACCGGCACCAGATCCTGTCCGCTCACCTTGCGGACCTCGGTCCGGTCGCCGAACGGGACATAGACCGATTTGGCCTCCAGCTGCTTGTGGGCCAGGGCCAGCGCCACCCGCTCCACGTTGGTCGACATCACCGCGCGGTACAGTGTCAACATCGGAATGGCTCCTTAGAGGCGCGGCTCAATCGCCGCGCAGGATGTTGCCGAGCACGCCCCTCGCGATGCCGCCCCCGCCGCCGGTCCGGCCGGGGAGCCGCGGGATGAGCCAGGAGAGAAACGCCTGCGTCGATCGGGTTTGCAGATAGAGATCGCCGACGCCCCGGAACTCGCAGACCAGCCCCTCCCCCGACAGGATGGTCGACTTCCACCCGCCGACCTTCCGGACGTCGAAGGTGAGCCGCTCTCCGAACGCCACCACATGTCCCGTGTCGCAGATGTACGGCTGCCGGCCGTCGAGGGTCACCTTGTGGATGGCGCCGTACGAGCAGAGCAGCACCGGCCCGCTGCCGGTCGCCTTGAGAAGGAAGAGCCCTTCCGATCCGAAGAAGGTGCGCGCCCCGCCCCACTGAACATCGAGGTTGATCTCGGGCGCCCCGGCCAGGAACGAGCCGGACTGGATGAACAACGTCTCCTGGTTCATCTGCAGGGAGGCTATGTCGCCCGGCAGCGACGGCGCCAGCGTGATCTCCCCCGGCCCGCCCTGCGCCTTGAAGGTGTTGGCGAAGAGTGTCTCGCCGCCCAGGACCGTGCGGGTGAGCGCCCCGAGCACCCCGCCTTTCATCGCGGTGTCGATCCCGAGATTGGCCGACATGCTCACCATGGCGCCCGCCTCGGCCTGGATCGACTCGTTCGCCTCCAGGCGCACGATGGCGAGCGAATACGCCGGCTGGTATCGGACCTCGATCTGCATCGGTCACTCCCTCCGCGAGCGATCATACGCCGAGCGGGGCGCCTCCGTTCCTGCGGAGGCGGGGGAGCGGGAGTGGGTTTCGCGGGGCACGGGTCCGGGCTCGCTCGCGCGAGACCCTCCCCTCGCTTCGCCCGCTCGCCGCCCTCCGCGCGAACTGCGCGCGGCGGGGCCCCGGCTCGGGGTCTC
>JAYUCR010000227.1:0-10883 GCA_043740165.1 Acidobacteriota bacterium
CCACGGCCCGGTCGACGTACCGCGTCTCCAGCCGGCGGCGGATGCGATCCGGGTCGACTTCGATCGCCAGGACCACACCGCCGTTCATGGTGGCCGCCAGCGGCTGCGCGCCGCCCATCCCGCCCAATCCGGCCGTGACCACCAGACGCCCGGCCAGGGATCCACCGAAATGCCGCCGTCCCGCCTCGGCGAAGGTCTCGAAGGTCCCCTGCAGGATGCCCTGGCTGCCGATGTAGATCCAGGAGCCGGCGGTCATCTGCCCGAACATCGTGAGTCCCTTGCGATCGAGCTCGCGGAATTTCTCCCAGGTCGCCCAGGCCGGGACGAGAAGGGCGTTGGCGAGCAGGACCCGCGGCGCGTCGGGATGCGTGCGAAACACCCCGACCGGCTTGCCGGACTGGATCAGCAGCGTCTCGTCGGATTCGAGGGTCCGGAGCGTGCGGACGATGGCGTCGAAGCAGTCCCAGTTGCGGGCCGCCTTGCCGGTTCCCCCGTAGACGATCAGCTCGTCGGGTTTCTCGGCGACCTCCGGATCGAGATTGTTCATCAGCATCCGGAGCGCCGCCTCCTGGATCCATCCCTTGCAGGACAACTCGGTGCCGCGCGGGGCGCGGACGGGCGGTCGCTTCGGTCCGCCGGCCGGGGTCATGCGAGCCTTCCGCAGGCCGCCTCGGCGGCCGCCCGCAAGGTGCCGTCGGCGGCCAGCGCTTCGACCAACGCGATGTCGGTGGCCAGGACGCGATCGGCCTCCATGAACGGGAGGACGCGGCGCACCGCCTCCCATGCCGCCAGGACGCCGCGCCCGGGAACGAGGGGCCGCAGGAAGTCGAGCCCCTGGCAGGCGCACAGCATCTCGATGGCGAGCACCTGCCGGGCGTGCCGCACCACGGTGCGCGCCTTGCGCGCGGCGATCGGCGACATCGACACATGATCCTCCTGGCCGGCCTCGGTCGGGATCGAATCGACGCTGGCGGGGTGGGCCAGGATCTTGTTCTCCGAGACCAGGGCGGCGGCGGTCACCTGCGCCATCATCAGCCCGGAGTTCACCCCGGGATCGCGGGTCAGGAACGGGGGCAGTCCGGAGAAGACCGGGTTCATCAGCCGCTCGATGCGGCGCTCGGAGATCGACGCCAGCTCCGCCGCGGCGATCGCCAGCGCGTCGAACGCCATCGCCGGGATCTCGCCGTGGAAGTTGCCCCCCGAGATCAGCTCGTCGGTGTCGGGGAAGACGATGGGGTTGTCGGTCACCGCGTTGATCTCGGTCGCCAGAATCCCCTCCACGAAGCGCAGCACCTCGCGCGACGCTCCATGCACCTGCGGCATGCAGCGCAGCGAGTAGGCGTCCTGCACCCGGTCGCAGCCGGCGTGCGACGCGACGATGGCGCTGTCGCGCAGCAGGGAGCGCAGGTTGGAGGCCGAGTCGATCTGCCCCGGATGAGGCCGCAGCGCATGCAGTCGCGGGTCGAACGCCTTGAGGCTTCCCTTGAGGACCTCGAGGCTGGTCGCCCCGCAGAGATCGGCCAGGACCGCCAGCTCACGCGCCTCGAGCCAGGCCAGCGTGCCGATGGCGGTCGACATCTGGGTGCCGTTGATGAGGGCTATCCCTTCCTTCGGCCCCAGGCGCAATGGCGTGATGGAGGCGCGCCGCTGCGCCTCAGCGGCCGGCAGCCGGGCGCCCCCCAGCAGCGCGTCCCCCTCGCCCATGAGGAGGAGGGCCAGGTGCGCCAGGGGCGCCAGATCGCCGCTGGCGCCGACCGACCCCTGCTCCGGGACGATCGGCAGGAGGTCGGCGTTGAGATGCGCCACGAGGCACTGGACCACCTCGGGGCGCACGCCGGAGTGCCCGAGAGCCAGAACGTGGGCGCGCAGCAGCATCATGACGCGCGTCGCTTCGGGATCAAGCGCCGCCCCCACGCCGGCGCAGTGGCTGCGGATCAGGTTCTGCTGCAGGGCTTCGAGGCGGTCGGGGGGAATGCGGATGTCTTTGAGGTGACCGAAGCCGGTGTTGACGCCGTAGACCTGCTGGTTGCCGGCGAGGATGCGGCCGACGACGTCATGGGCCGCCTGCAGGCGCCGCACGGCGCCCTCGCCGATCGAAAGCGTCGCGCCGCCGCGCGCCACGCGGCGGATGTCGTCGAACCGCAGGGTTTCCCCGTTCAGCACGATGTCCGACATCGCATCCGTCCCGCGCCGGCGTGAAATGCGCCGCACGCGCGGCCCGGCGGGCAGTGTAGCACAGCGTCGAATTCTGCTAGCATGAGCCGCCAGGCGCTCCGGCCTGGCGTTTCGCGGAGATTCGATGCCCGGTTTCGTCGTGGTCGGCTCGCAGTGGGGAGACGAAGGGAAAGGGAAGATCGTCGACCTGCTCACCGAGCGGGTGGACATCGTGGCGCGCTATGGCGGCGGCCCCAACGCCGGCCACACCATCGAGGCGGGCGGTCGCCGCTTCGCCCTGCACCATGTTCCCTCCGGGATCCTCCGCGATGGTGTCGTCTGCGTCATCGGCAACGGGATGGTGGTGCATCCGGCGTCGCTGCTCCAGGAGATCGCGGACCTGCGTGCCGCCGGGGTGCGCGTCGAAGACAACCTGCGGCTCAGCGACCGGGCGCATGTGATCCTGCCGTACCACCGCGGGTGCGACATCGCCCGCGAGGACGGCGCCGCCGGGGCGAAGATCGGCACGACGCGGCTGGGGGTCGGGCCGGCGTACGAGAGCAAGGCGGGACGGTACGGCGTGCGCGTCGCCGATCTCGGCGATGCGGCGACCCTCCCGGCCAAGATCGGCCGGGTGGCGTCGATGCTGCGGCGCGCCTGCGCCGATGGCCTGCCGCGGGAGTTCGACCCGGACCCCGAGCGGGTGGCGCAGGAATATCTCGAGCACGGCCGCAGCCTGGCGCCGTACCTCTGCGACACCTCGGTGCTCCTGAACCGCCGCCTTGACGAGGGGGCGGTGGTGTTGTGCGAGGGGGCGCAGGGGACCCTCCTGGATCTTGATCATGGCTCGTATCCGTTCGTCACGTCGTCGTCTTCGAGCGCCGGGGGAGCCTGCACCGGGCTCGGCATCAGCCCGATCCGCGTCGAGGGGGTGTTCGGGGTGCTGAAGGCCTACTCGACGCGCGTGGGGGAGGGGCCGTTCCCCACCGAGCAGGACAACGAGGCGGGGCAGCGCATCCGCGACCGCGGGCACGAGTACGGCAGCACCACCGGTCGGCCGCGCCGGTGCGGCTGGTTCGACGCTCTGGTGGCGCGCTATGCGGTGACCCTGAACCAGATTGAATGCATGGCGCTGACGCTGTTCGACGTGCTCGACGATCTGGAGGAGATCCCGGTCTGCGTCGCCTACGAGCACGAGGGGCGCCGGTACGAAGCGATGCCGGCCGACGAGGCGGTGCTGCGCGCCTGCCGTCCGCTCTACGAAGTCCTCCCGGGGTGGAAGTCGGACACCTCCGACGTGACGCGCTTCGCGGATCTCCCGCCGGCGGCCCAGCGCTATGTCCTGCGCCTGGAAAAGATCGTCGGCTGCGAGATCGGCATCGTCTCCGTGTCGCCGCGGCGTGAGAAAACCATCCTGAGGCCGGAGAGTCGGATTGCGCGCTGGCTCCCGGAACGCTGAGTGCACCCGGCGGTCGCCGCGCGCCGGTGCGCCCGAGTTCCGTGCCTTACCTGACCGGCCGCGCCGCATCCCGGCGCCTTGGGCGAGGCCTGCTGGAGATCGCCCTCGACGCGCTGCACGGCGGCGGCGCGACGAAAACCTTCAGCGGCGCGACGCCGGGAGATCTGGATCGCCTCTTCGATCGGGGTATGCCGGAGCGCGGCGCTTCTCCAGCCCGGCTCCTTCGGCACCTGCGCCGCGACATCGTCCGCCACTCGATGCGGATGAGCCACCCGCGCCTCTTCGGCCTGTTCTGCGCCGCGCCGCTGCCGATCGCGGCGCTGACCGAGATGGTGACCGCCAGCCTGAACCAGTCGGCGGATGCCTGGAAGGCGGGCCCCGCGGCCGCCCACGTCGAAGCGCGCCTCATTCGCTGGATGAACGATGCGGCCGGGTTCGGCGCCGGCGCCTTCGGTGTGCTCACGAGCGGCGGCGGTGTCGCCAACGCGATCGCCCTCAAGATGGCCCGCGACCGCGCCCTGGGGGTGAGCACGCGGCGCTCCGGCCTCGCCGGCCGCGCCGCCGCGGGCCGCCTGCGCGTCTACGCCTCCGATCAGGCGCACTTTTCGATCGCGCGCTCCCTCGATCTTCTCGGCCTCGGGGAGCGCGCCCTGGTAATCATCCCCTCGGACCCGCAGCGACGGATGAGCGCCGACGCGCTGGCCCGGCGGCTGGCCGCCGATCGACGCCGCGGCCTGCACCCGATGGCGATCGTGGCGACCGCGGGGACGACGCAGACCGGCAGCCTCGACCCGGTGGCCGACATCGTGGCTCAGGCGCGCGCCTGCGGCGCCCACGCTCACGTCGACGCCGCCTACGGCGGGGCGCTGCTGTTCTCGCGCCGGTTCCGCCACCTGCTCAAAGGGCTGGAGGGCGCCGACACCGTCACCGTCGATCCGCACAAGTGGCTCTTCCAGCCGTTCAGCCTCGGGGTCCTCCTGGCGCGCGACGGGCGGCGCCTCCACCGAAGCTTCGCGACCGAGCCCGACTACCTGCGCAAGGATCTCGAGGCGCAATCCGAAAGGCTCGATTTCTACCAGTACTCGCTGGAGGGCTCGCGACCCTTTCGTGGCCTCAAGCTCTATCTGACCCTCGGGCTCCTCGGACGCGACGGCCTGGGAAAACTGGTCGATCGCACCGTCGATGTGGCTCTCCATCTGAAGCGGCGCGTGGAGTCGGAGGCGCGCTTCGAGACCTGCGGCGCAGCGGTCGATCTGGCCAGTGTCTGCTTTCGCTACCTGCCCGCCTGGGCCCGCAGGCTGACACCCACCGAACGACGGCGCGCCGGGGCACGGGCCCGGCTGAACCGGACCCAGCTCGCCCTGCAGCATACGGTCGAGCGCCGCGGCTACGCGTGGTTTCCCGCCATCGTTCTCGACGACGCGGTTTATTTCCGGTTCGGAATCTTCAACCCCGGGACGACGGAACGGGACATCGACGCCACGCTGCGACACCTGCTGCGTGTCGCCGCGGCGGTAGGCTAGCCAATCTTCCGGTCAGGGGTCCCGAGGGTTTTCAGCTGCGGCCGGACGACGTTCTCGTAGCAGTCGGGGCAGATGCCGTGGCTGAATCGGGCGTCGGTGTGGTCGCTGACGTAGCTTTCCACCTGCTGCCAGTAGTCGCCGTCGTTGCGCACCCGCTTGCAGTAGGAGCAGATCGGAAGGAGACCCTGAAGCGTCTTGACGCGCGCCACGGCATCCTCCAGCTGGCGCACCCGCTCCGCGAGCGCCGTCTGAAGCTCGACGATCCGCACCCCCGCCTGGACCCGCGCCCGCAACTCGTCGCGGTCGAACGGCTTGACGACGTAATCATCGGCCCCTGCCTGCAGCCCGTCGACGATGTCGGCCTTGTTCCCCTTGGCGGTCAGAAGAATGATGTAGGTCGGATCGGCTCCCGGCCGGGCGCGCACGTTGCGGCACACGTCGACCCCGTCCAGGCCCGGCATCATCCAGTCGAGAATCGCGAGGCTTGGTGCGTCGGGCGCCTTCAGGATATTCCAGGCCGCCTCGCCATCGCTGGTGATGACGATGTCGTAGCCCCAGCGGTTGAGGGTCGCTTCGAGCATCTTGCGCGACACCAGGTCGTCTTCCGCGATCAGGATGCGCATCATCCGTTCCCCGCCAGGTAGGGCGTCAGCGCGTGCGCCAGCCGTTCGATCTCCTGCCCCAGATCGACGCGCGCCGCGCGCGCCGCCGGCAGATCGCCGACCTCTCCCAGGGTCTCGACCCGCGCCACGGCCTGGAGGGCGGCGCCGGCGGCGAAGGTCCCGACGGAGCCCTTGAGCGTATGCGCCGCGCGGCAGACCGCCGCCCCTTCTCCACGCTCGATCGCGGCGTCGATGGCCCGGAGCTGCTGCGGTGCGGTGTCGAGGAAGGCCCGGACCAGCTCGGCGAGCAGCTCCCGGTCGCCGTCGACGCGCTGCATCAGGTCGGCATCGTCAATCGTCTCGTTCCGCGTGGCCGATCGCGAGGCCGAATCCCGAGCGAAGCCATTCTCGGGGACCAGGATGCCCGATCGCCCGCGCTGCTCGCGCAGCGCGTGCCGGGTGACCAGCGTCACCGGCGCGTTTTCCTCACCCTGCATCGACAGGATCGAGAGCATCGCTTCGCGCAGCTCGGCTTCGCGCGCCGGCTTGGCGAGGTACCCCTCGAGCCCGATGGCGCGGCAACGCGCGGCGTCGCCGCGCTGTCCGGACGAGGTCAGCAGGATGAGGCGCGTGGCGCGCAGCTCGGGGTCGCCTTTCACCCGCGCCGCCAGGGCGAAACCGTCCATGCCCGGCATCTGCATGTCGAGGAGCGCCAGGCGGAACGGATCCCCCTCGCGCACCGCGCGACGCAGGCCGTCCAGTCCCTGAATGCCATCCTCCGCGGTCTCGGGGCGCATGCCCCACGCCAGGAAACGCGCCTGCAGGACGCGCCGGTTTATCGGGTTGTCGTCCACCACGAGAATCCGCACGGAGTGGAGGTCGTGCCCGGGGGCGGCCCCCAGCGGGTGCACGATGCCCGGTTGGAACCGGGCCGTGAAGTGAAACGCGCTCCCTGCGCCCGGCCGGCTCTCGACCCAGAGTCGCCCGTTCATCATGGCCACCAGGCGGGAGGCGATCGCCAGGCCGAGCCCGACCCCGGCGTAGCGGCGGGTGCTCGAGCCGTCGACCTGCGTGAACGGCGCGAAGATGCGCGTCTGTTCTTCGGGCGGTATGCCGATGCCGGTGTCGCGCACCGTGAACTGCACCGTCATGCCGGACGGATCCTCCGGGGCGCGGCGCACCTCGAGATCCAGGCGGCCGGTGTCGGTGAACTTGATGGCGTTGTCGATCAGGCCGACCAGGATCTGCCGCAGGCGCCCCGGATCGCCCGACAGGTGGTCCGGGACATCCTCGTCGATGCGGCAGGTCAGGGTCAGTCCCTTGGAGGCGGCTCGATCCCCCAGGGTCTGCACCACGTCCGCGAGGCTGGCGCGCAGCTCGAAGCTCATGACCTCGAGGCTCAGGCGGCGCGATTCCATCTTGGAGAAATCGAGAACGTCGTTCAGGAGCCCCATCAGCGCATCGGCGGACGACTTCACCAGGAGCAGGTGGGCGCGCGTCTCGGCGCCCAGGTCTCCGTCGAGGGCGAGGGCCGTCATGCCGATGATGCCGTTGAGCGGCGTGCGGATCTCGTGGCTGACGTTGGCGATGAACTCGGACTTGGCGCGCTCCGAAAGGCGGGACTCGTGCAGGGCCTGGTCAAGCTCTTCCGTCTTGCGCAGCAGCTCTCCCGTCCGGAACTGCACGGCGTGTTCCAGCTGCGATCGGACCCGGCTGACCTCCGCGGCCATGGCATCGAAGGCGAG
This sequence comes from Acidobacteriota bacterium, assembly GCA_043740165.1. Classification (GTDB taxonomy): domain Bacteria; phylum Acidobacteriota; class Polarisedimenticolia; order Gp22-AA2; family Gp22-AA2; genus JAYUCR01. Next base: position 7,484 of record JAYUCR010000227.1, read on the forward strand.
CGACAGCGCCCCGAGCTCATCGTCCCGGCCGTCCGCCATCGGCACGGTGAGATCTCCGGCTGTCAAGCGTTGCGCCCCCTCGCGCAGCCGCCCCAGGCGGTCGGAGAGGTCGCGCGCGATCAGGAACGACAAGCTGGCGGCCAGGACCAGCCCCAGCAGCGCGGCGTGCAGAATGCGCTGCAGGCGGGCATCGAGACCGCTGAAGGCGAGGCGGGCATCGCGCACGGCGACAAGTCGAAACATCGGAGCTCCGAGCCCCTCGGTACCGTCGAGCCCGCTGGCGAACAGGTAGCTGCCTCCATCCGAGAGCCGATCTTCTTCTGTGTGACCGGGCTCGACCTGCGCCGCGCGCTCCAGCGCGCCGGGCAACCGGTTCAGGACCGATGGCCGGCCGGCGAGAACACGGCCTTGTGCGTCCAGGAGCAGCAGCACGGCGGAATCGTCCTGGGGCATTCGCTCCAGCCGGGCGTCGACGACGATCTCCTCGATGGCGCGCCAGTCCAGGAGACCCACGAGCCACGCCCGCGACGGTCCGGGGGAGGTGATCGGGGCGGCGATGAAGAGCGGCCGGCCGGCACCCGGAGACGACAGGAGGCAGGGGCCCTTGCGCTCCTGCGCGGCGGTCAGGAATCCCGCATCGACGTCCAGCTGCCCGGACAGCGCTCCCGCCTGGCTGGAAGCCTCGATCCGCCCCGCCTCGTCGACGACGTTGAGCTCCAGCCAGCGACCGAACGATGCCTGGCGCAATTTGCCGAGGGGGAGCGCGCCTTGCGCCCGGCCGGGCTGGCTGAGGGTAGCCCACTGCGCGACCTCCTCGCACCGCGCATTGACCGCGCTCTGGATGTCGGCCAGGGTGTCGTCGGCGGCCCCGCGCAGGTCCTGCACCACCTCATCTTCGAGGGAGCGCTTGAGCGGCAGGATCGTCAGTGCCGCCACGATGCCGAAAGAGACCACCAGGACCGCGCCGAAAGCGACCGACAGACGGACAAAGAGACGCTTGCGCAGGAGTCTGGTCATGCGGTGGCTAAACTTATGGACGCGCGAGGGAGGGCGCAAGGTGAGAGCCGGAGCTGTCAAGAAACCGACAAGGATGCCGGTCAGGATATGATCCGCTCCCCGGCGGAGGGTCAGGCATGCCAATACGCGAGGTGGGGCGGTACCTGGGCGAAGTGGTCGCCCTCGAGCCCGATCGCTACGACGATGATCGCGGCTTTTTCATGGAAGCTTTCCGCTCCGATGTCATGCGACGCCTCGGCCTCCCGGACACCTTCGCGCAGGAGAACCAGTCCTGGTCGCGCCAGGGGGTGATCCGCGGCCTGCACTTCCAGTGGGATCGACCCATGGCCAAGCTGATGCGGGTCACTTCGGGCGCGGCTCTCCTGGTGGCCGTCGACATCAGACCGGGATCGCCGACCCTCGGGAAACATGTGGCGCTCGAGGCTTCGGCCGCCAACCGCGTGCAGCTGTTCGCGCCGCCCGGTTTCGCACGCGGCTTCTGCGTGCTCACGGAATCGGCCGAGGTGCAATACAAGTGCACCGCGTTGTACAACCCGGCGGGCGAGTCCGGCATCCGGTGGAACGACCCGCGCATCGGGATCGCATGGCCGGCGCGGAACCCGATCCTGTCGCCCAAGGACGCCGCGGCGATATCTCTGGACGAGTGGCTGGCGCGCCCCGAGTCGGCGACCTTCCAGTACACGGTTGCGCCCACCGAACGCTCCGGGTAGACTCGCCGGTCCCGGCGGGGGCCGTTAGCTCAGGCGGTAGAGCATCTGACTTTTAATCAGAGGGTCGCTGGTTCGAGTCCAGCACGGCTCACCACCGCTCGGCACCGGCATGGGATGCGCGTCCCCATCGTCTAGCCTGGCCCAGGACACCGCCCTTTCAAGGCGGTAACACGGGTTCAAATCCCGTTGGGGACGCCAGACTTACCGCCCTTGCCCCTCTCCTGTGGCCGCTTTTGTGTCCACGCCATCCAGTAGCAGGGAAGTCGCCTCCCGCCGGGTCTCGGTCAGGTGAGCGTACCGGGCCGTCATGGTCGTGCTGCGATGCCGGAGGAAGCCCTGGACGTCGTAGAGGGTCGCCCCGCAGCTGATCAGATCCGTCGCCGCCTGGTGCCGGACGTCGTGGAAGTGGAAGTCGGTGATCTTCGCCGTGGTGCATGCGGCACGCCAGGCCCGGGCGATGCGAATCCACGAGACGGGCTGATTCTCCAGTTGGAACACGAGCTGCCCGCGATCGATCGGTGTCGGCAGGGATTCCAGGAGGGAGCGCGTGGTGCGGTTCATGGCGACCGTGCCGTCGCCGCCGGCCTTCGTGTCCCGGAACGTGAGCAGACCGCGCTTGAAGTCCACGTCGTTCCAGGTCAGCCGGAGGATCTCGCCCCGGCGCGCCCCGGTGAACCGTGCGAACGTGACGATCGGCTGGAGCCAGTCGGGGAGCGCCAGCATCAGGCGCTTTAGTTCGGCCGTTTCGAGGAATCGGACACGACCGTTGTTGACGCGCGGCTTCTGGACCGTGACCGCCGGGCTAAACTTCACCTTGCCCCATTCGGCGGCCTTCTTGAACAGGCGCTTGAGCACCTGGATCTCGCGCGCGACCGTGGCGGGCTTGCGCACCTTCAGCCGGAGTGCTTTGTAGTCTTCGATCATCTTCGGCGTGATGGCCCCCAGGTCCATGCCCGTCCACCTGCTCTTGAGCATCTCGACCACGGACTCATCGCGATCCTTCGACTTCTTGGTCGGGGAGTCGGTCTTGAGGAAGTCGTCGGCGAACGCGGCGAACGCGATGCGCTCCGGCGGGGCCTCGTAGATGTTCTTGAGCGCGACCTCGCGCATGCGCTTGGCAAGGTATTGCTTGGCGTCGGATTCCTTGATGCCGCGTGGACATGCCTCCCGATACCGCCTGCCCTCGAATCGGAAGTCGAGCCAATATCTGTCGCCCCTCGTATACAGGTTATTCATGCCTTGCCCCCTTTCGCTTTCCGCTTCCTGCTCGCCCTGAATCGCCCCTTAGAAACGGTAGCGATAATCAATCCTCAGGACCGTTGAATTAAAGTCGGGAGCCAAGACACCGATTTCCATGTTGACGTTAGTCGTCTTCTGGAAGTCGAAGGACAGAATGTGAGCCTTCTCCCCGATCTCCACCCCGCCGCCATAGGTAAACACCTGGTCGTAGTCCGAGCCGGAGATGACGTCCCCAACAAGAGCACTGTCCACTTGCTCGTCGAGAAAATTCCAAGATACGCCGCCGCGCAGATACGGTCGCACCATTCCTGCCCTGTTCCAGAGGTAGCCGGCCGTGGCATCCAGCTCCGTGAGGGTTTCCCGAGACTGAATGGTGTCCAGTCCAATACCGAAGTCGCCGACCGTTGTGTTCTTTGTCTTGATCTGTCCAAGAT
>JAYUCR010000228.1:0-1805 GCA_043740165.1 Acidobacteriota bacterium
TTTCTCGATCGGCTGGCGCGCCTGCACGGCATGATCCGGATCGACATCCTGGACGCCGCCGCCACGGTCATCACCTCCTCCGACGCGGAGCGCGTCGGGGCCGCCGACGATTACCTGCGCGGCGACGGGGAGCGCGAGCGCCGGCGGGTGCTCGCCGGCGACACCTCGATCTCGCCCTTGCTGCGCCGCCCGGGATCGCGTTACGCCACCCTGGCCGCCTACCGCCCGGTGCGCGATCGGACGCGTCAGACGGTCGCCTTCATCCGCGTCGAGCGCGAGGTGCCGGTCCTGGCGTCGGTCGACTTCGATCTCCGCTTCATCGCCGCCGTGCAGTCGGCCGCCCTGGTCTTCGTCCTGGTCCTGGTCATCCTGTTCGCGCGCTGGCTGCTGCAGCCGTACCGCCGGCTGCAGCGGGCCGCCGGGGAGGCCTCGTTGAAGCTCCAGTCGCGCGCCGCCGCCGAGCCGGAGGACGCCGAGGCCCTGGTGGGCGCCTTCCAGGGGGTGCTCGACAAGCTGCGCGATCAGGAATCGGAGCTGCTGGTCTTCAAGGAGCGGGCCGCCTTCGCCCCGGGCGCCCCGGCGCCGGAGGGACGCCTGATCGCGGGGATGAGCAGCGCCGCGCTGGTGTTCGACGCCGCCGGCCGGCTGACCAACCTGAACCCGGCGGCGGTGCGGCTCCTGGGAGTCGATCGCCGCGGAGCCATCGGGCGCAGCTACGCCGATCTCCTGCGCGGCAACGAACGCCTGCTCGATCTGATCCGGGCCGGGCTTTCGAGCGGTGAGGGGCGCTCGCGCGAGGTGGCCCCGCTGCGATCAGAGAACGGCCGGGTGAGCCATCTCGGCGTGATGATCTCGCCGCTGCGCAACGAGGGGGCCGAGGCGACGCCGGGGGGCGCCGACGGCGTCGTCTGCCTGCTGACCGACCTGACGGAGATCCGGGCGCTCCAGAAGCGAGGGCGGCTCAAGGAAAGCCTCGCGTCGCTGGGCGAGATGTCGGCCGGCATCGCGCACGAATTCCGCAACTCCCTCGCCGCCATCCAGGGGTTCGCCCGTCTCGCGGGAAGAGCGGCCGCGGACGAGGCGGCGGTGCGCGATCACACCGACGCCATTCTGCGCGAGGTCAGCGGCGTGCAGCGCGTGGTGACCGATTTCCTCCGGTACGCGCGGCCGCAGACCCCCGACCTTCAAGAGCTCGATCTTGCGGCTCTCGTGAACGACCTGGCGTCCGAGTTCGGATCCGATCCGGCGCATGCCGGGATCGAGCTTCGCATCGAGGGGGCCTTTCCCCGCATCGTGGCGGATGAGGCTCTGCTCCGCCAGGCGCTGCACAACCTGCTGCGCAATGCCGCCGAAGCGCTGGGCGGGGACGGCGACGCGGGCGGCGGCGCGCCCCCCCGCATCGTGCTGCGCGGATCGGTCGAGCCGGGTGAGCGGGGCGCCATCCGGCTGGCGGTCGAGGACAACGGCCGCGGCATCGAGCCGGCCGACCTGCCCCACATCTTCACGCCGTTCTTCACCACCCGCGAGGGCGGCACCGGTCTCGGCCTGGCCCTGGTCCAGAAGGCCGCCATCGTGCACGACGGCCAGGTGGAGGCGGCCAGTCTTCCGGGCCGCGGGACGCAGGTCGCGATCGTTCTTCCGCAACGGCCGGTTGCCCCGGCCGCCGATCTCGTCGCCTAGGAGCCTGTCGGACAGGCTCCCAGCGTTACCTTTCGTAACGCGCTCCCACCCGATCACGATCCCGTCGTCGATCACTGATTCGTCATCGATCGCGCAACCGCTGTGCTGGGCGCGGATAGGCGGCC
>JAYUCR010000229.1:0-10855 GCA_043740165.1 Acidobacteriota bacterium
TATCCGGGTCCACCGAGCTTGACGATTACAGGTGAAGATCGGCGGGCTCCTGCTAATCAGCGGCCGGACGCTTTGAGCGGGATCAGGTTGGGGTCCCCAGGCGATCGGCATCTCGAACTTCTCTCTGGTTCGGGTCAGGGATCGCCTGGGGGTCCAGGTGATCGGAAGGTTCGAACTCTTCTCGCGGTGGCCTGCCAGATCCCTGCGGTTGCGCCACCTACACGCGCGGTGCATTTCAACCCTGCCGGCCTGTCCCCCTAGGAAGACCCCCGGTGAGCCGGGGAGGGGTGGAGGGAGACGGACGGTCTGACCAGACCGATCTAGGGCCGGCGTGGGCCGGGGACCCGAGATGCAACATTAAATAAAGGATACTGTCCACCAATCTGGACAGGTTCGTCTCGAACGCAGCGCCCGTTCATCGGCAGGACTATAATCCGCGGCACCGATGGCGCTTTCCACGGGTACGCGGCTAGGCCCCTACGAAATCCTCTCCCCGCTCGGCGCGGGCGGGATGGGCGAGGTGTACCGGGCGCTCGACACGCGGCTCGGGCGCGAGGTCGCGGTGAAGGTGCTGACCCAGCACCTGTCGTCTTCTGCCGACCTGCGCGCCCGGTTCGAGCGCGAGGCGCGCACGGTCTCGAGTCTCAACCATCCCCACATCTGCACGCTCCATGACATCGGCCGCGAGGGCGATACCGAATACCTGGTGATGGAGTTGGTTGAGGGTGAGACGCTGGCCGCCCGCCTGGAGCGCGGCCCGCTGCCCACGGATGCGCTGTTACGCCACGCGATCGAGATCGCCGATGCCTTGGACAAGGCGCACCGACAGGGGATCGTCCACCGGGATTTGAAGCCCGGCAACGTAATGCTGACCAAGTCGGGCGTGAAGCTGCTCGATTTCGGCCTGGCAAAAGCCATCGCGCCCCTCGCGCCGCCCGGGAGTCTCACGGCTCTTCCCACGCAGGCGAATCTGACCCAGGAAGGGACGATCCTCGGGACCGTCCAGTACATGGCGCCCGAGCAGCTGGAAGGGAAAGAGACCGACGCGCGGACGGATATCTTCGCCTTCGGCGTCGTGCTCTACGAGATGGCCACGGGGAAGAAGGCGTTCTCCGGTACGAGCCAGGCGTCGCTCATCTCCGCCATCATGCGGAGCGACCCTCCGCCGATCTCGACAATCCAGCCGATGACGCCGGCGGCGCTTGACCGGGCCGTCAAGACCTGCCTGGCCAAGGACGCCGACGAACGGTGGCAGAGTGCGCACGATCTGGCATCGGAGCTGAGGTGGATCGCCGAGGGACCACGGACGGGAGCCGTGGCGCCTGCCCTGGCCCGCCGCAAGATTCGTGAGCGACTCTTTTGGGGCCTGACTGTCGTCGCGCTGCTCCTGGCCGTGGCGGCGGTGGTCGTGCGCGACGGAAATCGGACCGAGGTGGTTCCGGGGCCGACGCGCACTTCCATCCTCCTGCCGGGAAAAACCGCACTGCGTGGCCTCGCCCTGTCACCCGACGGCCGCACGCTGGCCCTGGTCGCCAGGGATTCCTCCGGCAGGAGCCTGCTCTGGATCCGGCCATTGGATTCGTTCTCCGTGCAACCGCTCCCGGGCACGGAGAATCCTTCCTTCCCCTTCTGGTCGCCCGACAGCCGCTTCGTCGCTTTCTTTGCGGATGGCAAGCTGAAGAAGATCGAAGCCTCGGGCGGGCCTCCGCAGACGCTGTGCGACGCGCCCATCAACCGCGGCGGGACCTGGAATCAGGAGGGAGTGATCCTCTTCGCGCCCGCCTCCGAAGGCCCCATCTATCGCGTCTCAGCTTCCGGCGGTCTCCCGACGCCTGTGACGCGGATCGATCCGTCGCGAGGAGAGGCCTCTCACCGGTGGCCGTTCTTCCTGCCGGACGGACGGCACTTCCTGTATCTCGTTGCGAGTTTCGGCTCGGGCGGGCAGGTGGAGAGGCACGGCATTTACGTTGGCTCGCTCGATTCGGAGGAGGAGAAGTTTCTGCTCCGTGCCAAATCGACTGTGGCCTACGCGCACCCCGGTTACCTCATCTTCACGCGCGAACGGATCCTGCTGGCGCAGCCATTCGACCTGAAAGACCTTCGGATCACAGGCGATCCCTTCCCTGTCGCCGAGGAAATCCAGTACTTTCGGCAGACATACAACGCCCTGTTCTCCGTGTCCCAAAACGGGGCACTCCTGTATCAGCCTCGGTCTGCCTCAGGTGTCTCGCAGCTTGTCTGGTACGATCGAAGCGGCAAGGAGATTGGTTCCCTTGGCGCGCCGGGCGAGCAGGCCAACCCGCGCATTTCCCCTGACGGAAAGAGAGTCGCCCTGGACATCGTCGATCCTCAGACCGACAATACGGACATCTGGATCTACGAATCCTCCGGTGGTATTCCGACACGATTCACGTCCGATCCGGCGGTGGAAACATCGCCCATTTGGTCGCCCGACGGAGGCCGGATCGTTTTCACCTCCCCGCGTCCCAGCCACCCCGATCTCTATCAAAGGAGTTCGAGCGGGGCCGGAAACGAAGAAGCACTTCTCCCGTCGGAGAGAAGCAAGATTCCCACCGACTGGTCTCTGGACGGGCGATTCATCCTCTATCGCACCTACGACGCGACGACAAACCTCGAGCTCTGGGTGCTGCCGGTTGGCGGCGACCGCAAGCCGATTCCGTTCATCAAGACAACTTTCGGCGTGAGCCACGGGCAGTTCTCCCCTGACGGTCGATGGGTGGCTTACTCGTCAAATGAGTCGGGGACGTGGGAGATCTATGTCGCCCCTTTTCCGGGGCCGGGTGGCACCTGGAAGGTCTCGAGAGCAGGGGGCTCCGAGCCGAGATGGCGGCGAGACGGGAAGGAGCTTTTCTATCTCGCTCCCGATAGGAAATTGATGGCGGTTGACGTGAAGGAAGGCCCGACCTTCGAGGCGGATGTGGCGAGGCCCCTCTTCCAAACCCGCCCGCGAGAGCACATATCCTCCGTGGACCTTTTCAGCTATGACGTCTCCGCGGACGGACAACGCTTCCTAGTGAATACCGACGTCGGCGAGACGTCCACGACGCCGCTGACGGTCGTTCTCGACTGGACTTCAACTCTCAAGCGGTAGCCGGCGGGCGGGCGGCGCCCGTGCCACACATCTGCAGAGCGAATACCCACATCACGAGCATGCTGCCGCCCCTCCGCAGTGCTCTACCACGGTGACCTCCGCCGCACGCTATCTCCGTGATCTCCGTCGAGGACGGATTAGCCGGGAAGTACACGCTTGCCGTACCGGCACGCGGCCCAAAAGGCGGAGGAATGCTTGATTCAAGTAGCATGTTCGACATGGAGCCACTCGACATGGTGATGCGATATCACCTCGAAACCAAGCATCACTTGAGCCGCTATGCCCGCTCCCTCGGCAGCCTGGACTGGGCGAACCAGCCGAACCCGTTCCGCCGCTTCGACGGCGCGGTGCTCGTTCCCTTGCCGATCCTTGGCCCCGAGGACGTCCCGGTCTCGCCCCTGTACGATGATCTCTACCACCCCTTCACCGTGCCGAGCGCGCCGGTCTCCGTTCGAGCTCTATCGAGATTGTTTGAGTATGCCCTTGCCCTTTCCGCGTGGAAGCAAGTTGGCGACACGCGTTGGGCGCTTCGTAGTAATCCCTCCAGCGGAAACCTGCATCCCACCGAGGGCTACCTGCTGGTCGGAAGGCTTCCGGATCCCGCGCTGACCACCGGCCTTTACCACTACGCACCGAAGGAGCACGCGTTCGAACGACGCGCGGAGATTCCCGATGAGCTGTTCGCGGCACTCATGAAAGATTTTCCCCCACGGAGCTTTTTGATTGGGCTTTCGTCCGTTCACTGGCGGGAGGCATGGAAGTATGGTGAGCGCGCTTTTCGGTATTGCCAGCATGATGCGGGGCATGCGATTGGGGCGATCCGGATCGCCGCCGCGACGCTGGGGTGGAATGCGGCGGTTCTCGATGGCCTGGCGGACCGGACGATCGAAGAGCTGCTGGGACTCAATCGAGCCGAGGATTTCGAGGGCTCCGAGCGCGAAAACCCGGAGCTGATCATGGTCGTCTGGCCGACCGATGTTGGAATTGGCGGGCTGGAGGACGCCGGGCGATCCCTTCCGCTCTACCTCGATCTCGAGACAGTACACGAGCTGACAAAACAACGCTGGTGCGGCAAAGCAAATCGGCTGAGCGTGGACGGTCCGGTTCCCTGGGAGATCATCGATCTTGTGGCGACGGCGTCACGGAAGTTGAGTAGCGAACGGATGACCCTTGAGCTCGTCAATCTGGCGCAAGCACGGGACACGATTCGCGGGTCTGGCTATGGGCCGTCAGCCGGGCAGATCATCCGGCAACGCCGAAGCCTCCTGGGCTGCGACGGCAAGACCGCGATTTCGGCGGAGAATTTCTACCGCATGCTCTCCCGGGTGATGCCTCGCCTCGAACGGAATGTGAGCCAACGTCCTATGCCATGGGATGGGATACCGTGGGATCCGACGATCCATCTGGCCCTGTTCGTGCACCGGGTCGTTGACATCCCACCCGGGTTGTACATGCTGCCCCGGGACCCCGGCAAGATGGAGAGGTTGCGAAGCACTATGCGGAGGGAGTTTTCCTGGGCGTCGCCGCCGCGATGCCCTCCCGATCTCCCCCTCTTCCTGCTCGCGGAGGAGGACGCAAGGGACATTGCCACGATGGTTAGTTGTCACCAGGGGATTGCCGGAGACGGCGCATTTGCCCTCGGCATGATCGCCGAGTTCGAGCCGGCCCTTCGAAGGCACGGCGCGTGGTTTTACCGGCGTCTGTTCTGGGAGACGGGTGCCATCGGGCAAGTCCTCTACCTAGAGGCGGAAGCGGCCGGCGTCCGGGCGACGGGCATCGGCTGTTTTTTTGATGACCCGGTCCACGACGTCTTCGGCTTCCCGGATGCCACGTTCCAGTCGCTGTATCACTTCACAATCGGCGGGCCCGTGGACGATCCCCGTCTCACGACCCTCCCGCCGTACGGCGCTCATGTGCATGGCCAGGAACGCGGGGTGGATCTGTCGTGAACCCGACTCGCCCTCGGGCAGTGGAAGCACTCGTCGCGCGTCCATCACCCCCCCGTTTGAAGCTCCTTCCTGACCTCACTGGAGATGGCGGGATCGCGATCAACGTACCGCAGAATACGCCGCAGCGCGTCGAACCTGGTCTGCTGCACGACACGCTCGAGTGCAGCGTGGCCGCGCCACTCACAGTGCTCAGGATGGTGTTTCGAACCCGCGTTGCAATTGCGGCACTTCGTGGCTCCCCAGGGCGCGAGCCAACACGGGCACATCGCGTGGGCTATCGCCACATCTTCCTCAAGGCTCACCGGAACACCTCCTTACATGATCGACGGGAACCCCTGTCTACTTGCTCCGAGGGTAGAACGGGTTTTTGCCGACTGCGTGACCGGGTGGCGATCGAGAGCTCAAGGCACCATCGTCAGACGAGGCAGATCCTCTGAATCGTAGTCCGTCGCGCCGGTGGCCACCATCCGTTCGGCGATTTGTTCCCAGCGCGCGACCGACACGAGCAAGCCTTCGACGTCGAGGCCGTAGCGGCCTGGATGGAACCGCTTCAACTTGCTCGCCCCCTTGCAGAGAAGCCCGACCGTGCCGCGCGGCTCGCTACGCTGCAGCTTGACGAATCCGGCCGCGACCTGGATCAGACCGTGCAATAAGTAGGCGGGCTCTCCCCTCTCGACCCTCCAGGCATCTTCCCAAACCTCGTGGGCCTCGAAGAACCGCTGCCGATTGAACAGTTCCACGCCGCGCCGAAGCAACTCGAGGGAGGCCGGAGACATCACATTGCTCAGGGGATCTCGACCTCGACGTCGTTTCCCTCGACGCGCACCTTGTAGGACCCCACCATCGATGGTGCCGGCAGCGTCAGGTTCTTGCCGGTCGTCACATCAAACGTGGCTCCGTGCAGCGGACAGGTGACCGTAGTCCCTTCAAGCGTCCCCATGGAGAGAGAGCCCCCGCGGTGGGTGCAGGCGTCCCCGATCGCGTAGAAAGTTCCGCCGATGTTGAACAGTGCGATCTTCTGACCACTCACCTCGATCGCCTTGCCGGACCCGGGAGCCAGATCCTTCGCCTCAGTGACCTTATGAAAAGTTGCCATCGCGTTTCGCCTCCTCGTCTGGTCTGTGCGACACGGAGCCTGCCATTGAACCCGCAGAGCCTGATCAAATCGGTTCATGAAGTTGGCCCTGCAAATGGCCAGGGTCAACTCCACGATCTGACCTTCGCCATAGTACTTGGTCTTCCCCCTGTGGTCTCCACCACGCCCCGATCGAGATCCATATCGTGAAACCGAAGATCCGGCGGCTCGGCGTTGCGAATGGCAGTCGAGTAGAGGACCACGATGAGGGCCCGGCCGCGCAGGCCGAGAAGGTTCAGCCATCATGACCCACTCAGATGGAGGAGACTCCCTCTACCAGGGGGTTATCCTGTCTCCCACCCCTTCAGAGTCGCGTCTCTATGGGAGGCCACCAGTGGCAAGTGTGCTATTCCAGCATCCCTACCCATTGCCCCGCGGCTGGCCCCGTCGCGTCCGATCGGCGGTGATTCAGGTCATCTCGCTCGCAGGAGCCTCCATGGCCGCTACCCGGGGATGGGCCGCCGACAGCATGAACAGATCGCTCCGCCAGCGGGCCGAGGCCGACCGCCTGGAGCAGGCGATCCATCTGCTACGCGAGGAGATCCGCATCAAGTATGCCCGCATGCAGCACATCGAGGCCCGGAAACGGCCGCACTACCCGCCGACCGAGCGACTGGCCATCCTCGAGCTTCGCGCGGCGCGATCCTGGTCGCTCGCCCAGACCGCACGCACCTTTCTCGTGACTCCGCTCACCATTTCCTCCTGGACGGCGCGCCTTGACGAGGAAGGGCCCGACGTCCTCGTTCGGTTGCCTGAACCGGTGAATCGGTTCCCCGAATTCGTCGGGTACGTTGGGCGGCGGCTGAAAGTGCTCTGCCCCGCCATGGGGAGAGTCCGGATCGCCCGCGTTCTCGCCCGCGCCGGTCTGCACCTTGGGCCGACGACGGTTCGCCGGATGATGCGCGCTCCGCGACCGCCGAAACCACGGCCGGGCTTGGAGTCCGTGCCTCGCCTCATCACCGCCCGGAAACCGAATGACCTCTGGCATGTCGATCTCACGACCGTGCCCACATCCCTCGGCTTCTGGACGTCTTGGATTCCCTTCGCGCTGCCTCAGGTATGGCCGTTTTTCTGGTGGGTGGGCGTCGCCATCGACCACTGCTCGCGCCGCGTCATGGGATTCGCGGTCTACCGCGGCCAGCCATCCTCGCGCGCCGTTCGCGGATTCCTTGAGGGACTCTTCGGAGAGGTGGGCCATCAGCCCCGGGATCTCGTCTCAGATCAGGGCCGGCAGTTCGTCGCCAGGGACTTCCGACGATGGTGCCGACGCCGCGGCATCCGCCAGCGCTTCGGCGCCATCGGGCAGTACGGCAGCTTGGCTGTGATCGAGCGGTGCATTCGGACGATCAAGACCGAGTGCACTCGACTGCTGGTCGCGGTGCCATTCCGTCGCACCGACTTCGAGAACGAGCTCGGGCTTTACTTCTCCTGGTACGCGGGCCACCGGCCCCACACTCGGCTCCGATCCGCCACCCCGGACGAGGTCTACTACCATCGGCGCCCAGCAAGCCGGGCGCCGCGTTTTGAACCGAGACCGCGATGGCCACGTCCCTCTCCGTGCGCGTCCCCCCGGACTCTGATTCGCGGTCAGCCTGGAGTCCGGCTCAACCTCGCCATCCGCTACCTCGGCGGTCGCCGGCATCTGCCGATCATCACGCTCAAGCGCGCTGCGTAAGATCCATTCACGGTTTCTCGCGCCCACGATCGCTGATCCACTGGTCTGTCCAGCCGGGCCGGCGCGCGATGCCAATCAGCAAGCTGCGCGTCGATCCTGAACCTGGCGGAAGCGCTCCACTTCAGATTCCGGGTCACGACCGCCAAGTCAGCCCCGCGAACCATGCCGAATCCCGGCGATCAGATTCGGTGGACAACTACACTCCAGCGGCGTCGCCGTTCAGTGCGAGACTAGCGGCCTCGGCGACTTGGCCGTCAATGTATGCTGTCGTCTCTGCTTGTGCTGCTGCGGAGCTCTGCCATGTACCATCTTCGTTCTTGCCAGCCATGCCATGCTGATTTGCACCCTCAGCGGAAGTGTCTGCTATCGATGTCCAGAAGGTATCTTGGCCAAGGTTTGCTTCTGTGACCTTGCCAGTGGCCTCGGTACTACACTCGCAGCCCCCTCCCAGGGCCTCATTGGTAAGCGTCGTGTGCCCTTCTTCATTGTGAGTCCCATCAGGGTCTACGTAGCGAAGCGGATTATTGGCTGCATACGTGTAGCGATTCCAACTCTGGGGAGAAGTGAGCACGATGCTCACAGACGAAGGATCCACAGCCATGAACCTCCCCAGGCTAGTGCTGTAGTACCTTGCCATGATTAAATATGGTTCGTCCAGCCGGCGGCGCGACTGCAACCTCTTCGGCTGCCATCGCTTGGAAGCGGCGGGGCGGAAAGTAACGATCGGTCCCGATCGGGTTTTAGCGGCCTGGTTCAGCCCGACCACATTGCTCCCTCTGCAGCTCGAGTTGCACGGATGAGGCGGCCGATTCTGGTTCAGACCGCAGCTGCTAGGTTCTCTTTCAGCACCCGAGGGTGGCGCGCGGCGATACGCAGCAATGCGAGCGCCGGCCCATCAGGGCTCCGGCGACCCTGTTCCCAGTTGCGCAGTGTATGCACGCTGATCCCAAGGGCGTCCGCAAACTGCTGCTGAGTCAGACCCGTGAAGCGTCGAAGCGCGATAACATCCTCGCCCCCTGCGAGCTGTCCGCGAAGAATTCGTTCGCGCTGTTTCCTCGGCATCGCACGTGCGAAGTCCCGATCGGTCAATTCACGAATCTTGTCTTTCATGTCTTCCCCTTTCGAACTGCTCGAGGCGCTGGCACTCCCTTTTCGTCGCCATGCGCGCGCTCAGGATTCGCAACACACCCTCGTCACGCTCCGTGTAGGCCACCACGATCACGCCTCGCCTGATCGGGCCGATGGCTATGAACCGATCCTCTTCGTCGGAGTGCTCCTCGTCATAGATATCCAGGTAGTCGACGTCGCTCTTGAAAAGCTCGGCGGCTTCCTTGAAGGACAAGTCATGCTTCGCCCGATTGGTTTCGTCCTTCGCCGGATCCCACTCGAATTGCATGGCATATGGAGAATATACGCCAATGACTTAGTAAGTCAATGGGTGACTAAGGGAAAGCCCGGGAACTCCCGCCGCCAAAGGGCTATCCTGCCTCCCGCCCCTTCGTCGTCGCGTCTCTATGGGAGACAATCCGTGCCCAGGCTGATCTTCGACCATCCCCTCCCCTTGCCCCGCGGCTGGCCCCGTCGCGTCCGATCGGCGGTGATTCAGGTCATCTCGCTCGCGGGGACCTCCATGGCCGCCACCCGGGGGTGGGCTGCCGCCAGCATGAACAGATCGCTCCGCCAACGGGCCGAGAACGACCGCCTGGAGCAGGAGATCCATCTGATGCGCGAGGAAATCCGGATCAAGGACGCTCGCATGCACCACCTCGAGGCCCAGAAACGCCCGCACTACCCACCGACCGAGCGATTGGCGATCCTGGAGCTTCGGGCTGCGCGATCCTGGTCCCTCGCCTAGACCGCCCGCACCTTTCTCGTGACTCCCCTCACCATCGCCTCCTGGACGGCGCGCCTCGACGAGGAGGGGCCCGATGCCCTCGTTCGGTTACCTGAACCGGTGAATCGGTTCCCCGAATTCGTCGGGTACGTTGTACGGCGGCTGAAAGTGCTCTGCCCCGCCATGGGAAGAGTCAGAATCGCCCGGGTTCTCGCCCGCGCGGGTCTGCACCTCGGACCGACGACAGTCCGCCGGATGCTGCGTCCGCCGCGATTCCCGAAGCCCCGACCGGCCATGCACGCACCGCCTCGCCTCATCACCGTCCGAAAGCCCAATGACCTCTGGCATGTCGATCTCACGACCGTGCCCACATCACTCGGCTTCTGGACCTCGTGGATCCCCTTCGCCTTGCCTCAGGTGTGGCCTTTCTGCTGGTGGGTGGGAGTCGCCATCGACCACTGCTCGCGGAGAGTGATGGGATTCGCGGTCTATCGCAGCCAGCCATCCTCGCGCGCCGTTCTCGGATTCCTGGAGCGACTCTTCGCGGAGGTGGGCCACCAGCCCCGGCATTTCATCTCCGACCAGGGCCGGCAGTTCGTTGCCAGGGAATTCCGACGATGGTGCCACCGCCGCGGCATCCATCAGCGCTTCGGCGCCATCGGCCAGTACGGCAGCCTCGCCGTGATCGAGCGCTGCATCCGGACGATTAAGACCGAGTGCACTCGACGCTTGGTCGCGGCTCCATACCGTCTCGCCGATTTCGAGAAGGAGCTCGGGCTTTACTTCTCCTGGTACGCCGGCCACCGGCCCCACACCCGCCTCCGATCCGCGACCCCCGACGAAGTCTACTTCCATCGTCGTCCAGCAAGCCGCGCGCCGCGGTTTGAGCCGCGATCGCGGTGGCCGCGTCGCTCTCCGTGCGCATCGCCTCAGACTCTGATCCGCGGTCAGCCTGGTGTCCGGCTCGACCTCGATGTCCGATATCTCGACGGACGCCGGCATCTGCCCATCATAACCCTCAAGCGCGCCGCGTAAGACCCGTTCACGAATCCTCGCGCCCGCGATTACTGACGCACTCGTCTGTCCCACCGGGTCGCAGAGCGGCGCCAAACGGCAAGCAGCCGGTCGCTCTTGAACCTAGCGAGAGCGA
>JAYUCR010000230.1:0-27455 GCA_043740165.1 Acidobacteriota bacterium
ACCCGGCCCGGCATGTCGTGCGCCACGGGCAATCCTGCCAGGTGCAGCAACGTCGGCGCGATGTCGAAGAGCGTCGGCCGCACCCTCAGGCTCTCGCCGCGCCGCGCGCCGGGTCCGCTCAGGAGGAAGATGCCGTTCGGGGCGTGCCATTCCACCGGCTGCTGGGTGGTGTACGGCAGCGCGTCGGCCGGCCGGAAAGCGCCGCTGCGGAAGCCGTGATCGGAGACGACCATGAAGGTGGCCTCGTCACCGGCCGCCCGGACGATGTCACCGATGAGCGTGTCCTGATAGGCATAGAAGCCGGTGACCGCGTCGCCGAAGCGTTGCGCCTCCTCCTCGGAGCAGATCGCCAGGTGCTTTGGCATGCAGTGCTGGAAACGATGCCCCATCATGTCGATCCCCTCGAAATAGACCGCCGTCAGGTCGGGCCGGCGCGCCGCCAGGTCGGCGCCGATGGCGGCGTAGTTGAGGGAGCCAGTCAGGATGGAGAGGGCGAGCGGGATCGGCTTCTGCACCGCCTTCCGTCCACCCGACGAGTCCTTCGAGGCTGATGAGTCGGTCGATGGGTCAGGCGGAGGGGCAAGCAGCTCGGCCCGGGCCGCCTCGAACGCCGCGCGGTCGATGTGCAGGATCGGCCGGACCTCCTCATATTGGAGGTCGGCGGCGCTCTTCAGCCGGGGCCCCAGCGTCGCGAGGTAGTCGCGCGGCCAGGCGATCGCGGCGGGAAACGGGGTGTTCCCGGCACGAGGGCGGAGGGTCTCGAACGCCACCAGGTTCGAGACTTGGAATCCGCGCACCTCTTCCGCCGGGTACGACGCCCACCAGGCGACGAAGGCGGAGGTGGCCCCCGCGTCGCCCAGGATGTTCCAGAGCGCCTTCACCTTGCGGAACCGGCTGGTGATCGGCATCCGCCGGCCGCTTTGCGTGTCGATCGCCTGAAAGTCGGCCACGCCGTGCTCGTCCGGCCCCTTCCCGGTGGCCATCGTGGTCCACAGCAGTGGCGAGATCATCGGATCGTAGGATCGCAGCGGCCCCCGCACGCCGCGCGCCAGCAGCTTCGCCAGGTGCGGCATCCGGCCGGCCCGCACCAGCGGATCGATCGTGTTCCAGTCGGCGCCGTCGAGCCCGATCAGCACGACGCGCAGACCGGTCGGGATGCGCTCCGGCATGTTTCCGCCGCCGGCGGCGAGTCCCGATTGCACATCGAGCTCGACAGGCTCGACCCCGGCGGCCACGAGGGCGCGCAGGACGAGCTCGCGCGTCGCCGGAGAGACCGGCTCCGGTCCCGGCCCCTGACGCGGTACGGCGACCGGTGCCGTGAGCGGCGGCAGCGCCCCGCGCGCCACGGAAGTCACCAGTCCTTCGAGCCCGCCCGCCGCGAGGTCGGCGGCATGGGGCCCGAGACGCTCCGGGTCGAGCCGATAGCGCAACGTCAGCCGGACGCGCAGGGTCGCGCCTTCCGCCGTCGTCCGATCCAGGTCGATGGCCGGCAGGCTGCCGGCCTGCGGCAGCAGGCGCACGGTCTGGAACGGGCGCACCAGGTGCCACCCGGGAGGCAGGAGCCGGTCGCCCGCTGCAGCGAGCCGGCCGTCGGGAACGTTTCTGAGGCAGGCGGGAAGGAGTGCGATGAGCGCTATCGCCGCGCCGGAAAACAGGAGCGTCCGAGTGCGGGCGGCGCCGGCGAAGATCACGCGCGAGCTCACGCGGTCAGTATAGGCCGGACAGGTGCGCTAGAAGTCCCAGCGGACCCCGAAGCGGAAGCTGCGGGGTCCCACAAACCCCAGGGCCTGGCCGTAGTTCGGGTCGGTGACGCCGGCGGTCAGCTCGACTGTGTCGACGTAGCTGGTCGTCGTCTTCGCATCCATCACGTTGAAGACGTCGCAGAAGAGGCGCAGGGTCCTGGTCCCCATCGTGAATGGATAGTCGGCGTGCAGATCGAGCGTCACGACATCCGGCGTCCGTCCGAGGTTGCCGCGCTTCACCGGGGTGTACGACTTCAGGAAGACCGCCCCCGGGTTGGCGGCGTCCGGATCGGTGAGGGCGGCGCTCAGGTTGGAGGTCGTGCGCAGCTCGAGGCTCCCGAAGCCGTCGTCGGCCCAGTAGGCGTAGATCGGATCGATCCCGGGGATCTCGCCGGAGTTCTGATAGATGGGGTGCGCCAGCAACGAGGTGCGCGGCGTCCCCGAGCTCCAGGAGAAATTGCCTCCCACACGCAGCTTGTTGTTGAACTGATACGACGGATAGACGTGCACCACGTGCGTGATGTCCGAAGGGAGCGGCCCGCTCATGAACTGGCCGTGCATCAGCGGCGTGTCGGGGAAGTCATAGAGCGAGGTGATGTTCGGATCGCTCTGCCCGTTGTCGTTGCGGAACAGCCCCTCGTAGTTGCCGGCGGTGCTGGCCAGCCGGTAGTTGGCGAACATCGACCAGTTCTTCGAGAGGCGCCGGGTGAAGATCATCTCGATCGCCTTGTACTCCCGCTTGGCCGCGGGGAAGGTGAACTGACCGCCCTGGGGCACGTTCTTGGTGCCGGGGTTCCCGAGCTGATAGGCGCCGAAGACGGCTGCCGGGTAGGTCGAGCTGACCGGGGTCGAGACGCTCCCGCCGAACGGGTCGTACGGATATCCGTAGGCAGAGCCGTAGTAGAAGTTCTGGATCTGTTCCACCGCGTTCACCTGCACATCCTCCAGGGCGCGCCCCTGCTGGCGGTAGATGGCGCGCACCTCCAGCGACGATTCGGGGGCCACCTCGAAGGCGAAGCCGCCCGAGATCTCGTCCTCGTACGGCAGCTTGGTGCCGGGGACGACACTCGTCTGGTCGATCCCCTGGGTGAAGACCGCCCCGGAGGGGGCGCAGGCGACGGAGCCGCCACCGCCGTCATCGCAGGGGACGGTGAACGGCAGGGTCCGCGGGCTGGTCATGGCGCGATCGTTGAAATCCTGCAGGCTGATGCCGACCTCGCTCGAGAAGGCGCGCACCGCCAGGTCGTTCGGCACCCGCTCGAAGTAACGCGCCAGGTTCAGCCAGGCGCGGCTCTTGCCGTTGCCGAGGACGTCCCACGACACACCGACGCGCGGCGCCCAGTTGCCGGAGAAGGTGTACTCGTTCGGGCTGTAGCTGCTGCTGCCCGGCGTGTAGATGCGCGTGTCGATGCCGCCCAGGTTCACCACCTGGGTCCCGAACGGCAGGGTGAACTCGCCGGCGCCCTGGACCGTCTCCTTCGTGTAGCGCAGGCCGGCCCGGATGGTGACGCGCGGCGTGACGCTCCAGGTGTCCTGCACGAACAGGCTGCTCTCGTTGGCCTGCGTCGCCGGTGTGGCGGGGCCGATGCGCGCCCGGCTGACGCGGAAGCGGTTGGCGCTGTCGTAGGCGACCAGCGGATCGGCGCCGACCGAGTTGCGGACGTTGACCGAAGGCCCGCCGACGGTCGGAAGGAAAATGAAGTCCTGCTCGCCGTTCAGGTCGGCATCGACCGGGTCGCCGGTCACGTTGCTGACCGGCAGCCCGACGTCGATCGACGGCCCGCTGTAGGTCGAGTATTCCCGATAGCTGATGTCGTCGTATTGCAGCCCGTAGCGGAGCTCATGCGGGCCGAGCACGGAGGTCATCTTCACCAGGTACTGCAGGCTGGTGTCGTCCTGGTCGGAGATGAACCCGACTCCGCCACGGTTGGTGGCGACCGGCGTGACCGCCAGCGGCACCGGTCCGCCGCCGGGATCGTAGCTGTTGGCGCCGCGGATGTATTCCTGCACGTTCCGGATGTCGGTGTAGCGGATCTCGTCGTTCGTCGACTCCTCGCGGAATTTTCCGTCGTGGTACCCGACCTGGGCTTCCATGAAGAAGGCCGGGGAGAAGACGATGTTCCATTTCAACGCGGCGTTGTTGGAGCCGTAATGGATGTTGCTCTCTCCACCGCCCTGGTCGAAATCGCTGTAGAGGGCGGAGTTGTTGCGCTGCGGCCCTGCTTTCCCCTGCGAAGGGTCGCCGAACAGGGTCAGCTCGACCTGGTTCTTCGGATTGACCATGAAGGAGAGCTTCGCGGCGTAATTGTGCGACATCCGATCGCGCGTCAGGTCCCCGGTCGATGACGGGAAGGCCAGCTGGCTGGCTGCGCCGAATCCATTGGCGCCGGTCTCGTCGAACGCGGTCACTCCCGCGCTGGCGGCCGTATAGGCCGGATTGACCTGATTGGTCGCCCGGATCTGCTGTGTCGTCAGCACCGGGTTGTAGGCGAAGAAATAGAACAGCTTATCCTTGACGATCGGGCCGCCGACCGAGACGGCGAAATCGTTGGTCGTTTCATCGGTGATGTTGGCGCTCCCGGTCGACAGCTCCGTGAGGGCGTGCGGCGCCTGCGCGAACCCGGGGCTGGTGTACCAGGCGGCGCTCCCCTTGAAGTCGTTGGAGCCCGACTTGACGATGGTGTTGATGATTCCGCCCAGCGCCTGGCCGTACTCGGCCTCGAATCCGCCCGTCTTCACCTGCACCTCGTCGAGGAATTCGCTCGTGACGCCGGTGCCCAGGGAGCCGTAGACCAGGTTGTAGGCGCCGATGCCGCCGTAGCCGGTGTTGGTGATGTTGACGCCGTCGATGAGGTACATGTTCTCGAGCCCCGACGCGCCGCCGATCGAGTAGTTGCCGGCGCCGGTGCCCAGCCCGCTCACCACTCCCGGAGCGACGGCGTAGGTGTCGGTGAACGAACGGCCGAGAGGCACGGAGTTGGCGAATGCGTCGTACTTGATGTTGGTCCCCGTGCCGGTCGACTTGGGATCGACCAGCGGTGCCTGGGCCGTGACCACGACCGTCTCGGTGATTCCCTGCTGGAGAGTGAACGCCAGCTGGGTGCGTTGATTGAGGGCGACCACGACATCGTTCTGCACGGCGCTGTTGAACCCGGTCGTGCCCTCGATGCGCACGATGTAGGAGCCGGGCCGCAGGAACGGGAGGATGAATTGTCCGTTGTCGTCGGTCTCGCCGGTACGGGTGCCGAAGTCGCAGGTCGCGATGACCGACACTCCGGGAATCGGGTGCCCGGTCGGGTCGATGACCCTCCCGGCGATCGTCCCGGAGGTGAGCTCCTGCGCCATCGCCGGACCGGCGACCAGCAGGAGGGCGAGGAGAATGCTCAGCCAGGCCGTTGTGTTGCGCACCATGTGCCTCTCCTCCCTCTCGTCATTCGCCGCCCGAAACGCAGGGGGCATTCCCGGGGTACCTGCGACAGGGTCCGGGGCGGAGAGAAATATATGTATGTCAATCAAGAGGGCAAGTTTTTTATGGAAATCTGCATGCGCGAATATTTATAGACGCACTTGAATATGCATGATATTGATTCTAATGGATTTACTGAAGAATCAGAATCCCAGGACGAGCTGAAGCTCGCGTCCCAGGGTGGGATCGAGGCGTTCCAGCTCCCGCCATTCCTGCCGGGCGGCATCGGTGCGATCGGACGCCTTGAGGGCCATGGCCAGCTGGAACCGGGTGTTGGCGTGGGAGGGAACGAGATCCCGTGCGGAAGCAAGCGAGCGGGCGGCATCGGCATACCGGCCGCTCATGCCGAGCGCCACGCCGAGGTTGAACCGGGCCAGATGGCTGGAGGGATCGATCTCGGCGGCGCGCGTGAAATCGTCGATGGCGGCCGGCAGCCGGCCGGCGCCGAATTGAACGACGCCACGCTCGATCAGCAGCGGCGCCGAGGTCCCCTCCAGGCGGATCACTTCCTGAAGCCGCGCCAGGGCCTCGTCGGCCCGGCCCGAGGCGCCCAGGACCATCGCCTCGCCCGCCAGACCCGGCGCCGTCTGTTGAAACGACGGCGCCGGGTGCGGCGAAAGGGCCGCGCGCGGCGATGCGCCGGTGCCAGCCATGATCCCCCCGGAGCTGGCGGAAGCCGGTCCCTTGCGGGGCGCGGCCATGACGATGACGGCGAGGGTCGGATCGGCGCCAGGAGGGGGCGGGGCGACCGAGCCGATGAAACGGCCCTCGTCGTCGAAGGCGATCGCGGGATCGGCGCCGCGATCATCCAGGAGATGCAGGAGGAGACAGAGGCGCCCGTCGGGCAGCTCCAGGTGCCGCTCGACGCGCGCCCCGACCACGCCGGGTCGGAAGCCTTTGGCATCGCGCACGAGGCGCAGGCTGCTCCCCGGGGGGGGCGGAGCGGCTGCCTGTTTCGTCGCCGTGGCGCAACCGGTAGGCGCCGCGGCACGCAGGTAGGCCAGGTCGGCGGCGGGGTCGACCGACACAAAACTGACGTTTCCCCCGTCGGGGTCCGCCCGGAGCTGTTCCCAGCGGGCTCCGCCGCGCTCGAGGCTGTGCAGAGGTGTGGCGAGCAGCCCCTCGCCGTCCAACCGGGTGGCGACGGTGCGGTAGAGCGTGTGATCCTGGGCGTCGAGGGCCAGAAGCGAAGTGGGACAGGCGGGCGCTGCCGGCATGAACGCAAGCGGCGCCAGGAGGACTGCAAACCAGACCGGCATGCGGGCCACGATCCTATGAAAGTCACGTCCTGTAAGGGTTACAGCCGGTTCATCTACGACGAAGGGAGGCCGGCGTCAAGCGGATTCCATCGCGGAGACGACGGCGTGTGCCTTCGCTCACCGAAAGGCTTCCGGCGGGGTGGTAAACTCGCGCGTTACTTGGAACCATGTCGGGATCGGGGAGCCCATGAACAGGCTGCGAGCGGTGATCACCGGACTCGGGGTCGTCTCCCCGTTCGGCATCGGCGTCGAAGCGTTTCGCCTCGGGCTGGAGGAGGGACGCAGCGCCACGCGCCGCATCACGCTCTTCGATCCGGGCGATCTGCCGAGCCAGGTGGCCGCCGAGGTGCCGGGGTTCGACCCGGCGGCTCACGTGAGCCCGGCCGATCGACAGCGGGTCGGACGGATCGTGCCGATGGCGATCCTGGCGGCACGCGAAGCCCTGCATTCCGCCCGGATCGAAGGTGACCCAACACTTCCGGAAGATGAGCGCCGCCGCATCGGTGTTCTCCTGGGGAGCGGCGCCGGGGCGGCCGACTTCGCCGAGCGGCAGTACGAGGCCTACTATCGGCAGGGGATTCATCACGTCAATCCTTTCGCCATCTCCTCGTCGGTGCTCGGCATGGTGTCGAGCGAGGTCAGCATCGCCTTCGGTTTCACCGGCCCGTCGCACGTCCTGAGCAACGGCTGCACCAGCAGCACCGACGCCATCGGCTACGCGCTGCACGCCATCGAGCGGGGCGAGCACCCGCTGCTCCTGACGGGCGGCGCCGAGGCCTGCATCACGCGCGGCATGATGGAAGGCTTCTGCCGGATGCGGGCGGCGGCGGTGGGATGGAACGATCGCCCGGCCATGGCGTCGCGGCCGTTCAGCCGCGACCGGACCGGGTTCGTGCTGGGCGAGGGGGCGTTTCTCATGGTGCTGGAGGAGGAAGGGCATGCGCGCCGGCGCGGCGCGCCGATCCTCGCCGAGGTGGCCGGGTACGCCGCCACCTGCGACGCCTTCCACCGCGTGCACATGCACGGCGAGGGCGAGGAATCGACGCGCGCCATGCGGCTGGCGCTCGACGCCGCGGGGGCGGCGCTGGAGGAGGTCGACTACATCAACCTCCACGGCACCGGGACGGCGCAGAACGATCGGGTGGAAACGCTCGCGATCAGGAACCTCCTGGGGGAGCGGGCCGCGCGGGTGCCGTGCTCGGCCACCAAGTCGATGATCGGCCACCCGCAGGGAGCCAGCGGCGCGGCCGGGGTCATCGCGACGACCCTCGGCATGCGGCACGGCTTTCTGCCCCCGACCATCAACCTGGACCAGCCCGATCCGGCGTGCGACCTCGACTACGTGCCGCACCGGGCCCGGCCGGGGCGGCCGCGCCTGGCGCTCTGCAACTGCATCGGTTTCGGATCGAAGAACGCCGCCCTCGTCCTGAGGCAGGCCGGGGAGCGTTCGTGAGCGATGCCATGGAGACCTGGGACGTGGTCGTGGCGGGAGGCGGTCCCGCCGGGACCACGACGGCGGCGTACCTGGCGCTTCAGGGCCATGCTGTCCTGGTGTGCGACGCGGCGCGCTTTCCGCGCCACAAGATCTGCGGCGAGTACCTGCCGCCGGCCGCCGGCCCCGCCTTCGAGCGACTCGGCGCCGGCGCCGCGATCCGTGCGCTCCACCCGCTCCGCCCCGCGGGCATGGCCGTCATCGCTCCCGGGGGCGCCGTGGTCCTCGGCCGCTACGGCTCCGCGGGGACGGCCGGCTACTCGCTGCGGCGATTCGATCTGGATGACGCGCTCCTGCGACACGCCGCCGCCTGCGGGGCGCGGGTGCGGGAAGGAACGCGGGTGACCGGATTCACGCGCGCTGCGGACGGCTCATTCTGTGTCGAGCTGACAACCTCCGGTGCGTCGCGTTCGGGCGCTTCGAGCTCGAGCGAACAGCCCGGCGTCGATCGGGTCCGGGCCCGCGCCCTGGTCGGCGCCGATGGACGGAACTCGTTCGTGGCGCGACGCCTCGGGTTGCGCGGAAAAGTCTCGCACCGGCGCTTCGCCATCATGGGGCACTACCGTCATGTGCGCCTGCCTGCCGATCACGGGGAGATGATCGTCACTCCCTATGGCTACTGCGGGATCAACCCGCTCCCCGGCGGGCTGGCGAATGTCTGCATCGTGATCGACCCGCGCCGAACGGCCGGCCGCCTGCCGGGCCGTGGCGGCCTGCAGGAGTTCTTCGACCGAGCCATCGCCGCCGTCCCCGCCACGCGCGAACGCATGGAGATGGCGGTGCCCGCGGCGCCGCTGCGCGCCACCGGTCCGATCGCCTGCGCCGCGCGAAGAAGTGTTGCCGATGGCGCGCTCCTGGTCGGGGACGCCGCGGGCTTCTTCGACCCGTTCACCGGCGAGGGAATCAACATGGCGCTGCGCGGCGGGGAGATGGCGGCCGAGACTCTCGCCGCGGCGCTGCGCGCCGGCGATCTGCGCGAGCCGGCCCTCCGTCCCTACGAAGCGCGTCGCGAGGCCGCCTTCGCGGCGCGGCTCCGGCTCGACTGGCTGCTCCAGGCGCTGCTCCGCAGCCCGGCGCTGACCGACTTCGTGGCGCGTCGCTTGATGCGCAACCAGGGACTCGCCGATCTGCTGGCGCGCGTCACCGGCGACATGATCCCTCCCGACTCCGTATTCGGGCCGCGCTTCGCCGCCCGGCTGCTCCTCTCATGATGCCGTACGCCCTGTTCGTGGCCGCGGCGGTCGCCCTGGCGGCGATCGAGAGGCTGTACGCCCTGCGGAACGAGCGGCGGCTGCGGGCCGCGGGGGCGAAAGAGATCGCACCGGAGGTGTTCCTCTGGATGGTGCCGGTCTATGCGCTCCACTTCGTGGGGGCGATCCTGGAGCGCGCTTGGAGCGGCGCCTCTCCGGCGATCGGCTGGACGGTCTCCATGGCCGCCCTGTTCGTCGCGTCCAAGACGCTCAAGCTCTGGGCGATCCGGTCGCTCGGCAGGCTCTGGACGATGCGGGTGTTCATCCCTTCTCCGCCCGAGGTGGTGACCTCCGGGCCCTATCGCTTCCTGCGGCACCCCAACTACGTCGCGGTGATCGGCGAGATGCTCGGCCTGACGCTGGCGGGCGGCGCCTGGCGCACCGCCCTCCTGTGCGGCGGCGCGTTCGCGCTGATTCTCCAGTGGCGGGTGCGGAGCGAGGAGGAGGCCCTGTTCGGGATCGCCGATTACGCCGCGCGGATGACGATGCGCCGGCGCTTCCTTCCGGGACCGGGGCGATGAGCGGCCGCGCGACCGCCCAACTGGCCCGCCGGGCGACCGGCCCGCTGGCGGCCCTCGCGGCGCTCGCTTCGGTCGCCTTGAGCCTGTCCGTCGGTCCGTGCGTGGCGCCGGCCGCCGCCGCACCTCGCCAGCTCGTCATCGATGCGGCCCGCAGCACGCTCGGATTCGGCGTCAGCCGGCCGCACGAGACGATCCCGGGCACCGCTCCCGGGCTGGCGGGCGAGGTGCACTTCGATCCGGAGCGGCCGGGCGAGGGCGCCAGCGTCGTGCTGCGCATCGTCGCCGCGTCCCTCGAGACCGGCAACCGGCTGCGCGACCGCACGATGCGCGGCACCCATCTCGAGGTGGAGACCTATCCCGAGATCCGCTTCACGTCGAGCGCCATCACCCTGACCCCCGAGACGCCCGGCATCCCCGCCGGCCCGCTGCGGGCCGGCGAGGCGCGGCAGGCGATCGTCGAGGGGCGCCTCCTGCTGCACGGGGTGGAGCGGCCGCTCCGGATCCCGGTGGTCATCCGGTATGATGACGGCGCGTTCAGCGCCGACGGGGAAGTTGTCTTCAAGCTTTCGGATCACGCCATACCGATCCCGCGGTTCCTCTGGCTCGTGCTGGACGACCTTGTCACGGTGCGGTTCCATCTGATCGCGGGGTGAACGGAATGACGGTGCACGTGCGCCAGACGCACTGGGCGGATGAGATCGCCGCGCAGATTATCGAGCAGCGGCCGGGGAAGCACGAGCTCTCCACGGGCATTTCGCCTTCCGGCGAGATCCACATCGGCAACCTGCGCGAGGTGATCACGGCCGACGTCGTCTTCCGCGCCCTGAAGGAGCGTGGCGCCGACGTCGTCCTGGACTACGTCGCCGACAACTTCGACCCGCTCCGGAAGGTTTATCCGTTCCTCGACAAGGCGGTTTACGAGCCGCTCATCGGCTGCCCGCTGTCGGAGATCCCGTGTCCGTGCGCAAAGCATGCGAGCTATGCCGAGCATTTTCTCGAGCCGTTCCTGGCGTCGCTCAAGACGATGCGGATTAACGTGAAGGTCTACTACGCCGATCAGATGTACAAAACAGGGATGCTGGTGCCGCAGATCGTGCAGGCGCTCAAGGGGCGCGACAAGATCGCCCGCATCCTCGAGGACTGCACCGGGCGCAAGGTGGAGCCGGAGTGGAACCCGTTCAACCCGATCTGCGGCGCCTGCAAGAAGATGACCGAGGCGCGCGTCACCGGCTTCTCGGAGAAGGCCGAGACGGTCGACTACGTCTGCCAGTGTGGTCACCGCGGCCAGGCGACGATGCGCGGCGGCGGCAAG
The DNA here is from genome assembly GCA_043740165.1 of Acidobacteriota bacterium. GTDB lineage: Bacteria > Acidobacteriota > Polarisedimenticolia > Gp22-AA2 > Gp22-AA2 > JAYUCR01. Next base: position 11,043 of record JAYUCR010000230.1, read on the forward strand.
CTCACCTGGCGGGCCGACTGGCCGGCGCGCTGGGCGCGCATCCCGGTGACCATCGAGCCGTTCGGCAAGGATCACGCGACGCGCGGCGGCTCGTACGACACCGGCGCGCGCATCTGCCGCGAGGTGTTCGGGGCCGAGCCCCCGTTCCCGGTCACCTACGAATGGATCGCCTTCTCCGGCATGGGGGACATGTCGAAGAGCAAGGGGAACGTCCTGTCGGTGCACCGCATGCTCGAGGTGCTGCCGCCGGAGGTGCTGCGCTACCTCGTGGTGAAGACGCGGCCGATGCGCTCGATCAATTTCGATCCCGGGCTGCCGCTCCTGTCGCTCGTGGACGAATTCGACGACGCCGCCTCCACGGCGCGCGACCCGCGCGCCATGGAGCTGTCGTGCGCCGATCAGTTCCGCCCGATCGGCGTGCCGTTCCGTCACCTGGTGAACGTGGTGCAGATGGCCGATTTCGATCTCGATCAGACGGTGGTCATCCTGCGCCGCAACGGCTACCCGGCCGTCGACGAGGCGGCGGTGAAGGACCGGGCCGGGTATGCCATCCGCTGGATCAGGGAGTTCGCGCCGCCGGAGACCCGCTTCTCGGTGCAGAAGGATTTGCCGGGGCCGGCGAAGGATCTCGATCCGCTGCAGCGCGCCGTCCTCCTGCGCCTCGCCGAGGCGCTGCGGCCGGGGCAGAGCGGCGAGGAGATTCACACGTTGATCTACGACCTGGCCAAGGGAGCGGGGCTGGCGAAAACCGCCGCCGCCTTCGAGGCGATCTACCGCGCCTTCCTCGGACAGTCGAAGGGGCCGCGGGCCGGCTGGTTCCTGGCGTTCCTCGATCGGGATTTCGTCCTGCGCCGCCTGCGCGAAGCCGGAGCCACCGAGGCCGTCTCGCGGGCGGGCGCCTGATGCGTTCCGGAAGCCGCCGCGGGCCGCGCCGGCTCGCGGCGCTCCTCCTCTTCCTCCTGCCGATCGGGGAGTCCGCCGCGACGGCCGCGACCGGAGGAGGGTCGCCCCTCTACCAGCAGTTCCAGACGCGCTTCGTCGGCAAGCCGGCCCCCGCCTTCGCGCTCAAGGACCTGAAGGGGAAACTGGTGCGGCTGGCCGACGAGCGCGGCAAGGTGCTCCTCCTGAATTTCTGGTATTCGAGCTGCCCTCCCTGCCGCAAGGAGACGCCCGACCTGGCGACGCTCCATCGCATGTACCAGGCGCGGGGGTTCGAGGTGCTCGGCATCAACCTCGACGCGATCCTGATCCCGCAGTCGACCGGCTCCGAGCTGCAGCGGTTCGTGAAGGAATTCTCCCTGCCCTATCCGGTCCTCGTGGCCGATCCGAACGTGTTCGAGGCGTACGGCTCCATCCCGGTGCAGCCGATCTCCTTCCTGGTCGATCGCGGCGGGATGGTGGCGCGGGTCTTCTGGGGTGCTTTCCCCGGCGGCTTCCTGGAGCGGGCGATCGCTCCCTACCTGCGCGAGCCGGGATCGCCCGGGGTGGGATCGCCCCTCGCTCCCTAGGAGTGTGTCCGAGTATTGGCATGGGCCCATGCGAATACTCGGACACACTCCTACCCGGCGCATCCATAAACGGCCCGCTCCCATCGGCCCTGCATCCGACGCGCCGCCGCCGCGGTGCTGCGCGGATCGATTACCGACGCGCGCGCCGGCCGTGGCGCCGGCGCCTCCGCCGCCCCCGCCTGCAGGGCGGCGCCCAGGGCGGTGGCATCGCGGCTCTCGAGAACGTGCAGCGGTCGTTGCAGCAGATCGGCCTGCACCTGCAGGAGGTACCGACAGCGGGTCAAGCCTCCCGAGACCCGCACCGCATTGCGCCCTCCCGGTCGCAGGGCGCCGGTCCGGCGCGCGGCCCGGACGATTTCGGCGCAGCGGTGGGCGATCGACTCCACCGCGGCGCGGACCATGTCCTCCCTGGTGGCGGCGTCGATCTCTCCGGCGAAGCGGGGTCGCGCCGTTTCGTCCCAGTGCGGCGCCCCGAGTCCCGCGACCGCCGGAAGGAAGGCGAGCGTCCGGGGCGAATCCGGATCGTAGGTCCCGAGGATCCGATCGAGAGAGCCGGTGCGCAGCGTCCGCCCGATACGGCGCGCCACCCAGTCGAGGGCCGTGGCGGCGGCGTTGACCGGACCCTCGACGGCGAACGAGGCGACGCAGCCTCCGCCGGACGCGTGGCGCGAGGAAACCAGGGTGGTGAGGAGCCCCGGGACGCGGCGCGGCATCGCGCCGACCCGCATCATCACGAACGCCCCCGAGCCGTAGTTGATCGCCACGTCCCCGGCGCGCCGGCATCCGAGGCCGACCAGCGCCGCCTGCTGATCTCCGGTGGAGGCCGCGAGCCGCAGCGCCCGGCCGCGCACCGTGATGACGGCGCCGCCGGCCAACGAGGTCGGGACGAGCGCCGGAAGGGCCGGAGCGTCGAGGAGATCGGCGATGCCGAACAACTCGAAAAGGGAGGGCTCCCAGGCCAGCCTATCCAGGTCGAAAAGCGCCGTGCGCTGCGCGTTGGCATGATCCACGGCGTACAGGGCCCCTTCGGTGAGCCGCCAGAAGAGCCAGGTGCCGAGCGTTCCCCAGAGGGCCTCGCCGCGCGCCACCCGGCGGCGCAGCCCCGGAAGGGAGCGCAGCGCCCAGGCGATCTTGGGCGCGGCGTAGTGGGCGCTCAGGCGCAGGCCGGTGATCGCCGCCACCTGCTCCATCGCCCCGCGATGGCGCTGCCGCAGGCGGCGGCAGAGCGCCGCGGCGCGCAGGTCCTGCCACGACAGGGCGGGGGTGAGCGGCCGGCCGCTCCGCCGGTCCCAGAACAGCATGGTCGATCGCTGCGTGGCGATGCCGAGGGCCGCCGGCCCGCCGGCGGGCAGCGCATCCGCGGCGGCATGGAGTGTCGTGATCGCCGCGCGGTAGAGCCCTTCCGGATCGTGCTCGACGCGGCCGCCCAAAGCACGGCGCGTCGTGAACCGCCGGCGCGCCGACCGCAGGACCCGGCCGGCCGGATCGATCAGGATCGCCTTGGCGCTCGACGATCCGATATCAAGCCCGATGCGCATCATGACAAGAACGCTCCGAGATCTCTAGAATGGGGCCGCCGGCGCGCCGCCGGCCTCGCAGCAGGAGGCGTCGCCGGATGATCCATGCCGCCGCGTGAAGCCCCGCCCCCGTCGCGGGACCCGGCGCGTCCCGCAATGCCGACGGCGACGGGCCGTGCAGCGCGCTACGCCGAGGCCGTGGCGTTGGCACTCCTGCTCTTCGCACTCGCCGCCATCAGCTGGCGCCGCTGGCCCGACCTTCTGGTCGACTTCGGCCAACAGCTTTACATCCCGTGGCGCCTGGCGGCGGGAGCGCGGCTGCACCGTGACATTCTCTTCCTGCATGGACCGCTGTCGCAGCATTTCAACGCCCTGCTGTTCCGTCTCTTCGGCGCATCCTACTCCGTCCTGATCGCCTCCAACCTGGCGCTGGTCGCGATTCTGACCTGGCTCGTCCGCCGCGCCGTGCGGCGCGCCGCCGATCATGCCACCGCCCGCGTCGCCGCCGTCGTCTTTCTTGCGCTGTTCGCGTTCGCCCACTACGTCTTCGTCGGGAACTACAACTACATCTCGCCCTACACGCACGAGGCGACCCACGGGACCCTGCTGGCTGTCGGGCTCGTCCTGGCGCTCGGCCGTTACGCGGCCCGGGGAAGGCGGCGCGACGCCGCCCTGGCGGGCGTTCTCCTGGGGCTGGCGGCGATGACCAAGGTGGAGGTGGCGATGGCGGCCCTGGCCACCACCGTCGTGGCCCTGGTCGTCGTGGCCGCCGTGCCCCTTCCGGCCGGAAGACGTCGCGGCGGCGTCATGATCCTCGCGGGCCTCGCCCTTCTCCCCGGGATCGCCTTCTTCATTTACTTCTGCACCTACCTCGCCCCGCTGCCGGCGCTGCGCGCCGCAGCGGCCGGCTTCGTGTCGCTGTCGGGGGAGGTGGCGCGCAATCCTTTCTATCGTCACGTTCTCGGTCTCGACGACGTGCGCCACAACCTGCTCGCCGCCGCCGACATGACCGCCTGGATCGCGATCGCGGCAGGGGCCGCCGCGGGGGCCGATCTCCTGGCGCGGCGGCTGCCGCTCCGCCCGGTACAGATAGCGCTGGCGGCCGGGACGCTCCTGTTTCTCGCTCTCGTGGCGTGGCCCGATCTCGTCCCCTGGATGGAGCTGCCGCGCGCCCTGCCGGTCGTGGCGGCCGTGCTCGTCGTGGTGTTCTCGCTGCGGGTGGCGCGCTTCAGGGCCGATCCGGGGATCGCGCGCCGGCACGTGCCGATGCTTTTGCTCGCGGTCTTCGGCCTGGCGATGCTCGGCAAGTCGGCGCTTAACACGCATCTCTACCACTACGGCTTTTACCTCGCGATGCCGGCGACACTCGCCGCGACGGCCGCGGCCCTGTACTGGGGGCCGCGGGCGGTGCGCGCCGCGGGCGGGTCGGGGGTCGTGGCGCGCGGGCTGGCCTTTGCCTTCGTGGCGGCGGCCATCGTCTATCATCTGCGCTGGTCGTGGGCGATTTACGCGCAGAAGGATCTGCCGGTGGGCGGGGATGGCGACACCATCCTCACCTACGGCCCCACCGTGCAGGAGAACGGAACCGTGACGGCCGAGGCGCTCGACTGGATCGTGAGCCACACGCCGCCGTCGTCGACGCTGCTCGGCCTGCCGGAGGGGATCATGCTCAATTACCTGGCGCGCCGCGAGACGACGACGCCCTGCATGAACTTCATGATGACCGAGATGATCCTGTTCGGGGAGGACCGGCTGCTCCAGGGGCTGGAGGCGCGCCCCCCCGACTACGTCGCCCTCGTCCACAAGAAGACCGACGAGTTCGGCGTCGGCCCGTTCGGCGCCGATCCGCGCTATGGCCGCAAGCTGGTCGAATGGATCGACGCGCACTACGACCCGGTCGCCCGCTTCGGTGCCGAGCCGTTCCGCGGCGATGCCTTCGGGATCCGGATCCTGCGCCGGCGCGAGGCCGCGCCGTCCGCCGCCACGGGGGCCCCGTGAGGCTTGACGCGTGAGCCGGACGCGTCGCGAGTCGATCGTCCTGGCGGTCGTGGCCCTGGTGGCGGCGGCGTTTTTCTTCACCGCCCTGGGGCGCGCCGATCTGTACAACCCGGACGAGCCGCGCGAGGCCGAGATGGCTCGCGAGATGCGTGCCAGTGGCGACTTTCTTGTCCCGCGCCTCAACGGCGAGCCGTTCCTCGAAAAGCCGCCGCTCTTCTACTGGCTGGTGATCACTGCCTACCGTGCCGCCGGAGGTCCCGGCGAGGCCCCGGCGCGCTTCGTGCCGGCCTGCGCCGGGCTGCTGTGCGTTCTCCTCACCTGGTCCCTGGCGCGCGATCTGATTGGCCGCCGTGCCGCCCCGCTCGCGGCCGTCGTCCTCCTGACCTCGTTCGAGTTCTACTGGATCTCCCGCCGCTGCCTCATCGACATGCCGCTGACGCTCGCGGTGCTGCTCGCCTGCGTCGCGCTCTACCGCGGCATCGTCATCGGCGGCCGGCGCCGCGTGGCGTGGCTCTTCGTTGCGTACCTCGCGATCGGCGCCGCGGTTCTGTTCAAGGGCATCGTCGGGGCGGGAATTCCGGCCCTCGTGGCGATCGGCTGGCTGGCGGCGCGGCGCGACTGGCGCGGCCTCTGGCGGCATGCCCTCGTCCCGGGCGGCCTCCTGGCACTCGTTCCGACCGCCCTCTGGGTGGCGCGCCTCTCGTCCCGGCTCGGCGGCGCCGCGGTGCACGAGTTCATCGTGATCAACAACATCATGCGGTTCACCGGCGGCGCGGCCAAAGGCCACGACAACCCGATCTACTACTACCTGCCGACGCTGATGGTCGACCTGGCCCCCTGGTCGATAGCGCTCCTGTTCGCGCTGGTCGCCGCGGTGCGCTCGGCGTCATTATTGAACGCCGCGCCGGCTGACGCGGCTGGGGACGATGAAGCGCGGCCGGGGGCGCTCGTCGATCTGCTGCTCTGGTTCGGGCTGCCTATCGTCGTACTGTCGCTCGCCAGCACCAAGCGCGGGCTCTACCTGCTGCCGATTCATCCGCCGGCTGCGATGCTGGTCGCCTGGTGGCTGAGTGCCTCGGGAGGAAGGGCGCGCGCCTGGGGGCGGCGCCTCCTGCTCGGGCTGACGGTGGTGCTGGCGGCCGGCATTCTGGCCGCGTTGCGGCTGGCGCGGCCGGGCGACATCCTGATCCCCTGCGCGCTGGTGGCGCTTCTGATCCCGCCCGGTGTCGTCGCCTTCCGGGCGATGCGTGCCGATGCCGGCCGGAGGTTCGGGTACGCCATCGCCGCGGCGACCGCGGTGCTGCTCCAGTGCGTCACCCTCGTGATCGTGCCGGCGATCGTCAACGGCGGCACCAGCGCCCGGGCCGCGGCCGGCGATCTGGCGCGGATGTCGGAGGCCGGCGATCCGATCGCGCTGTACCAGTTCCGTGAAGGGATGGTCGGCGGCTTTCTGTTCTATTCGGGGCGGACCTTTCCGAACCTGCGCGACCCGGACCATCTGAAGACCCACCTCGAAGGAGGGAGCGGCGACCCGTTCGGCCCCCGCCCCATCGTGCTGATGCGCGCCGCGGCCTTCGCGTCCGCCGCGGCGGCGCTGCCGTTCCCGATCCGCGAGGTGCGGCGGTACAGCACGCCCACGCTCCTCCGCTCCCAGGCGGGGGAAGGGGACTACATCCTGGTCGCCCGGGATCGCTGACCGCCGCCTTGCTGCCCGGGCCCGCCTCCGTCATAATCACCCCGCCTCCATGGAGAACCTCTTGCCACAATCTCCCCCGGTGATTTCGGTCGTCATCCCGGTTCACAACGAAGAGGGGAATCTGCGCGAGCTGCACCGGCGGCTCCTGGCGGCGCTCACCCCGATCGGCCGCTCGTTCGAGATCGTCTATGTCGACGACGGCAGCTCCGACCGCAGCCTCGCCATCCTGCGCGAGCTGGCCGCCGACACCATGCCGCCCGTCGTGGTCGTGGAGCTGTACCGCAACTACGGGCAGTTCCGGGCCCTGGTGGCAGGCTTCGAGCGGGTGCGCGGAGAGATCGTGGTGACGCTCGACGCCGATCTGCAGAACCCGCCGGAAGAGATCCCCCGCCTCGTCGCCCGGCTCGAGGAGGGGGGGTACGACGTCGTCAACGGATGGCGCCGCAACCGCCAGGACAGCTTCTTCCGCCGCCTGGCATCACGCTGCGCCAACCGCATCGCCGCGACCCTCACCGGTGTCAAGATGCGCGACTACGGCTGCATGCTGCGCGCCTACCGGCGCGAGGTGGTGCGCCAGGTGGCCGCCTGCAACGAGCACTCGCCTTACATCCCGACGCTGGCGAATGCCCTGGCCCGGAGCGCCACCGAGATCGAGGTGGCGCACGCGCCGCGCAAGAGCGGCCGGTCGAACTATTCGTTCCTGAAGCTGATCCAGCTCCAGTACGACATGGTCACGTCGTTCTCGGTGCTGCCGCTGCGTTGGCTGAGCCTCCTGGGCCTGGTGGTCTGCGGGCTCGCGGTTTTTGCGGGCGGTGCGGTGTTGCTGGCGCCGGTTTTCGGCATCGGCACCGGACTCAGCGCGGTCCACGCGCTCGTCGTGTTCCTGTTCCTGCTGATCGGGGTCCTGTTCCTGTCGCTCGGATTCGTCGGCGAGTATGTCGGGCGGATCTACAACGAGGTGCGCAAGCGCCCGCGCTTCGTCGTGCGCCGCCAGCACGGCGAGGGAGAGCGGCGGGGCGGCCTGCCGGATCGGCGCGACAAGAGCGAGCCGCTGCGCGCCACGCGCGACGACGGCCGCCCGCACGACCACCAGGACTAGAAAAGATCTCCGAAGCGGCCCGCCAGAAGCGCCAGATCCCGCCCGTCCACCTGCCCGCTGCCGTCGATGTCGGCCCCGGCCTCGTAGCCTGCCTCGCCGCGCGCCCGCCCGAAGGCGCCCGCCAGGAGGGCGAGATCGAAACCATCCGCGCGCCCGCTGCCATCGATGTCGATGCGCCGAACGTCGAGCTCCACGTTCAACGCTCCAGGGAGTGTCGTCCATGAGCCGTCGGGATTGGTGAGGCCCAGCTCACGCGCGCCGACGGCGGCGGCGCTGTCGACGCGAAGCCGCAGGGTCAGCCGATCTCCCGGGCCCTCCGCCAGGATCGGCTCGACCTGCGCCGCCAGAACCGCGACCCCAGGGCCGAGATCGGCATGAGCTCCCGGCTGGAGGTCGTCCCCTTCGAGCCGCAGCGTCAGCTCGCCTCCCTGCGCCGAGGCGGTGGTCGCCGCCGGGGGATCGATCCGCGGCGCGCTCGTGAAGCCCATCCGCTGGAGGAAAAAGTTGTCGGCGCCGGCCACGCCGATCCCCGGGCGCCGGTCGCCCCAGAAGATCGACACCTCCGGCGTGGCGTGCGGGCCGGCCGCGGACGGAAAGACCCGCGGCCAGGCGTTGGGAGCCGTGGCGCGGATCACGCTCTCGCCACCGGGGCCGGCCTTGATCCGCCCGCGGGCATCGATCATCTGGGCGGCGATCGCATGGAGGCGATTCCCGGAAAGGTTGTCCAGGCTGAGCCAGGTGAAGGCGAGCGATCCTTCCGGGAGCAGGGTCTGCGCCGCCTCGTCGAACGACTCCGGGCCCGCGGCGAGCATCACCGCGGCCGGCCAGGGAGACGAGCCGTCGCGCCGCAGCCGGCGCGCGAGCCGCCGCCAGAGGCCGTCGATCCCCCGCTCGCTCCAGGTGACGACGAGGTTGCCGTCGTCCGCGGCGCTGACCAGCGGATCCCGGGCGGGGATTCCCGATCCGGAAGTCGCAAGGGGAACGCCTTCGGTTCCCCACAACCGCTCGCCTTCGGGGGAGAAGAGCTGCGCCCTGATCGTGTCTCCGTTGAACACGGCGAGCACACCGCGCGCGTCCGCGAGCAGCGTCACCGCTCCGGAGACCAGCCGCGACGGATCGACGCGGAGGCCGCCCGCCTGCCAGAGCGGCCGGCCCGCCGCATCGACATGCTGCAGCCGCGGGTGGACGGAAGGGTCCGGCTCGCCGCCGCGCAGCTCGACCCAGCTGACGTAGGCCCCACCCTCGCCGTCCGCCACGAGGCTCGCGAAGAAACTGTCCGGAAGGCCGTCCAGCGACACCCGCACCGGGGCCGGCCAGAGCGGGTTGCCGCCGCCGTCGAACCGCTGCACCAGGATCGGGCCGTTCGGGAAGAAGGAGGTCGCGGGGAGGGCCGCGAACTCCTGCTGCCATCCGAGCAGCACGCCGCCGCGCCCGTCGGGCGCGCCGAAAGAATTGGTGCTCCCGGTGGAAGGCTCGGCCGGGAAGAGCGGGACCGAGCCGAACAATGCCGAGCCCGTGGCGTCGAACGCCTGCACGAAAATGCGCGACAGGTTGCCACTGTAGGGTGCCTCGCCGATCTCCAGCCCGACCAGCAGAATCCCCCCCGCGTTCCAGGAAGCTGCCGATCGCGCCAGCTGGTGATTGCCGCCGCCGACGAGCAGGGCGCCGCACGGGTCGTCGCTGCCGGGCGCCCCGCGCATCGGCACGACGCGGAGGTCGGAGTCGAGGTGGATGACGCCGACATCCAGCCAGCCGTCCGGCGGGTTGTCCGGATCGACCATGGTGTCGTGCGTGATGAGGAACCGTCCTCCGGCGCCGTCGCTCACGTCGTGCACCGCCAGGCGCGCGCCGCTCCGTCCGGCGCACAGGAGGCGGCCGTCGGGTTCGAGCATCCTGAAGGCGGAGGCGAACGCGGGCCGATCCATGGCGGGGTTCGAAAGCGCCATCAGGAAAAAGATCGCGGCCGTTCCGCGGGAGGAGGTGCGGAACGGCCGCGGCGCCTCGGGTGGGCGCCTGGGACAGCCTCCTATGCTCAGTCGTCCCCTCCGGCCCCGGTTCCGCGCGCGGCGCCGATCCCCAGCGCCAGTCCGCCGCCATAGGGACCGTAGGCCATCTCGATGAGGAAATCGGAAGTCCGCCCGGTCAGCACGAAGAGACTCCCCGAGTAGCCGGAAGCGAAGAGATCGCGTGCGAACTGCTGCGTCGAAATCCCCCCCAGGGCGTAGGCATAGTGCGGGTTGGAAATCGCGGGTCCGGCGTTTCCGCCGATGCTGGCGAAGGCGCCGTGATCGAAAAACGGTCCCAGGTCGCGGACGCCGTAGACCCCGACCACATTTCCCGAGCCGTCGATCACCTCGCCGAAGCGATCCAGCTCATGGGTGGCGCCGTTCCTCCCGGCCACGTCGTCGACGGTGGTGCCGTAGGCGTCACTCGACGGGCTGCCGAGTTCATCCGGATCGACGTGGCGCCTCGCGAGCGCGGCGTCGAGGCTGGAGCGGTCGCCAAGCGGATCGCCGCCACGCGCCGCCCCGTTCGCGGCGAGGAGCGCGCCGAAGCCGCGCTGCAGGGAGGAGTTGAGAAACCAGGCCGCCGTCAGGCGGGCCGCGGCCTCCGAGGCGCGTGGCGACAAGCCAAGGTCGTCGAGGAGTCCGGCGTAGCCGCTGACGACCGCTTCGCCCATCCCGCTCCGGAGAATCGCCGTGCTGGCGGCGGCGGCGTACAGCGCCGGGACGGAAGCTTTCAGGGCCAGCAGCCCGGCCGCGGGACCGGGACCGAGGGAGCCGGTCAGAAAGATCGTGGCCGCCGTCAGGGCGACCGAGCCGGCGACGTCGACACGGGTGTCGCGGTCGAGCAGGAGCACCGCGGTCCAGAACAGGATCGGCACCACCGGGCTCTGGCCGTCCGGGTCGGTGATGTTCACCGGGTTGTCGCGCGCGTAGGCGTACCGGTTGAAGGCCTCCGGATCGTGCGGTGACCCGACCACCGGGTCGGGCTCGAGGAACCGGCCGAGAGCCGGGTCGTAGTGGCGCCACCCCATCACGAGCAGCCCGCTTCCTTCCTGGCGCCGCGCGCCGGCGAAGCGGAACGCGGTGACCGGATCGGGCGTGCTCCCGGCGAGCGGCTCGCCATAGGGCCCGTAGGTGGCGCGCCCCACCACGCGGCCCTGTCCATCGAGGACCAGCCGCGGCGAGCCCAGCTGATCGGTGACCGGGATGGAGATGGCGCCGTCCTCGGCAAGGGTGGCGATCCGCGCCCCCTCGGCGAAGATATGCCGCAGGAGATGGCCGTTGCGCACCTCGACCTCCGGCATTGGCAGCAGGACGACGCTATGGAGGCCGGGTTGATCGCTTATCTCGCGCACCGGGAGCCCCTCGGCATCGTAGTCGGTCGTGATGGTGAGGCCGCTGCTCGTGTCGGTCAGCCGCACCATCCTTCCGGTCACGTCGTAGGTGATGGCGCGGCTGCCCGTGGCGGAGCGCTGCGCGACGGCGGCCCCGAGGAGGTCGTAGTCGAAGCTCAGCCCGGCGGAGCTCCCCGTCAGCCGCTGCGGCCGCGCGGCATCGTCCCGCTGGTAGGTGACGCCGTCCTTGAGGAGAACCGTTCCGGCATCGTCGTAGGCATAGTTCCGGGTGCCGTACGGACCGATCGCCTGGACCAGGCGGTGCCGCCCGTCATACAGGTACGACTCGTCGATCGGCTGGCCGGTGATCGATCGGTCCTGAACTCCGCTGATCAATCCGTCCGCATCGCGGGTGTAGGAGAGATCCAGCACCACGTTGTGGCCTGGATCGAAGGCCTGCACGGCGGTCGGCCGCCCGGTCATCGGGTCGTAGTGTCGCTCGATCCGCGTCCCGCCCGGATAGCTCAGGCGCGTCGTCCGGCCGCGCTCGTCGTGCTCGAACGCGGCGACGAACGGGGCGGCCGAGATCAGGACGCCCCCGGAATCGTAGGCGTAGTCGACCCTTCCCCCGGCCGGCAGCAGGCGGGCAGTCATCCGTCCCATGGCGTCGTACTCGGTGCCCGCCGTGTAGACGGTGCCGGCCACGTCGCGCGACGCGGAGATCAACCGGCCCATGGCGTCGTACCGGAACGACTGCGATCCGGTCGGCTCGAGGATGGAGGTGAGCCGCCCCAGAGCATCGAACGCCGCGCCCCCTTCGTCATAGCGCCAGGTGAATCGGCGGCCGTCGGAGAGGATCTTCTCCATGAGACGATCGAGCGCGTCGTAGCTGAGCGCGGTGGATCGCTGCTGCGGGTCGCTCTCGCCCGACAGGTTGCCCTTGAGATCGTACCGGTAGCTCCAGGAGCCGATGTGCGGATCGGCGATCGCCGTGCGGCGACCGAGGCTGTCGTAGGTCAGCACGGTCGTCGATCCGGCCGGGTCGGTGGTCTGGACGAGGTGACCGCCGGCGTCGTGCCGGTAAAGGGCCGCCGGGGCCGGGAGGAGGGAAGCCCCGGTGCCGTCGTACTCGCGCACCAGGACCCTCTGCCCGAACGCGTCGCTTCCGGTCTCACGCCGGTGGCCCAGCGGATCGGTGCGTTCCATGGTCCAGCCGTGGTACGCGAAGCGCTCCGTTTCACCGCGCGCGTTGGCGCGCGACGCGGTCCGGCCGGCCGTGTCGTAAGTCGTGATGTTCCGATAGGGGGCGCTCAGGGGAGGGATGAACTCGTCGCCGGCCGCAGCCGGGAAGGGCACCGCCTCCGTCGCGACCCGTCCGGCGGCGTCGAAGGCGATCGCCCGGGTCACGATCCGCCCCGCGGCCGATTCGGTCGCGAGCTCCACGAGCCGGCCCATCCCGTCGAAGTAGGCGGTCGACTCGAGACAGCCGGCCGTCCCGATCCGCTCCCCCTGGCCGCTCCGCTCGCGCGCAAACCGGTGCACCCGCACCGGGCGCATGGTGTCGTCGTGGCGGTAGGAGACGGTCGGGCGCTCGGCCGAGTCGTCGGGTCCCCACTCCGCGACGCGGCGCCCGAACGGGTCGTATTCGATCGTCACCGTGCGGCCATTGAGATCGATGGCGCGGGTCATCAGGCCGGTCCGCGGATCGAAGGCGCGCTCCACGGCGCGCCCCAGGGGATCGACTTCGCGTTCCGGGAAGGTGTAGGTCGGATCCTCGAGACCTCGTTCGACGCGGCGGGTGCGGCCCAGCGGGTCGGTCTCCGACGCCAGGTTGCCGAATTCGTCGTAGGCGCGGAGCACCGCCGGGTTGTCGGCGTCCCCCGGGCCGTGATCCCCCGCCGAGCCGACCGGTCCGCCGCGCCGCTCGAGACGGGTCGGAAGACCACGCATCGCCGGCTGTCCGGCCGCCCGGCCGTCGTACCCGGTCCAGCTCTCCGCCACCACGCGTCCGTCGACCCCGGCCACCGACTCGTGCCAGGGCTGCTCGAGGATCCAGGCGGCGGAGCCGCCGGCTCCCGCCGCCGCATCCAGCGTGCTGACGAACTCCTCGGTGAGGATCCGATCGTCGCCCGGATCCCCGACGTCCCCTTCCTGGCGCTCGGTGCGGCGCAGGAGCACGCGATCGATCCCATGGCTGTCATCGTCAACGTACGACCAGGAGGTGGCGCTCCTCCTGGCGTAACTCGGAGCGGCAGGGTCGGTGGTGGCGTAGTCGTACAGGGTGGTTTCCGATCGCAGCGGCGGGTGACGCAGCGGCGGCAGCGCGTCGGAGGTGTCATACGTGAAGACCGCGCGCGAGAAAACGGCGCCGTCCGCGGCGCGGCGGACGATGCGCTCCGCGGCCACGCCGCGCAACGGCGCGCTGGCGAGGGCCGGCTGCTGAAAGAAGACGGTCTCGAAGCTCTGCGCCCCTCCCGGCTCCGTGGCGATCGCCCGGCGGAACCCGCGGAACTCGCGCGCCGCGTGGTGGTAATAGCCGCCGTCGTAGGTGTAGCGGGTGGTGTACGACTGTCCCAGGGCGTTGGTCAGCATCTGTTCCCCGACCACCGCGAGCGGGAACGGCAGCGCGGCCGGGCCGCCCCCGTCGATAGACCCGGTGTGCGGCGCCGGGACGTAAGCGATCTGCGTCGTCCCGCCGATGCCGTTGGAATGCGAGGTCAGGAGAACCCGCCCCCGCCAGTTGCCGTTCGGCCGCCAGGCGCGCGTCCCGGAGGACTGGGACAGCGCGCAATCGACGCCGCCGTCGCCGTTCAGATCCAGAAGCCGCACCCCCTGGTCGCGCGGGCCGCTGCCGGCCGGCTTGACGACGAACAGCCACGGGAGCTCGTCGAAGACGCGGGCCGTCCAGCCGCCCGACCATCCCGGCCGGTAAAGAAACTTTTCCACCACGCCGCCATTCCACGCGCGCCCCGCCACCACCTCGCTGCGGCCGTCGCCATCCACGTCGACGACCCGCAGCCCGTGATCGATCGAGCTGCCGTCGCCACTGCTGGACACCTGCACGAAGTAGTCGGCATTCACGCCCAATGTGCCGAAGCTGTCGTCGCGGGTCCATGTCGGGAGGGCGCCGTCGGGTCGGCCGGTGTTGATGTAGGCCGCCGTGCTGACAGTGCCGTTCACGTTCGCGGCGCGGTAGAGATCGGGATAGGCGTCGCCGTTCAGCTCCAGGATCCGCAGCCCCATGTCGAGCGTCCGGCCATGCGGGATGTGCCGCACGAAGGGATCGTCCGGCAGGATCCAGCGCGTGTCGAGCCGCCAGCCGGCGCGGTCGTACAGATAGACCCGCCGTTCGGTCGAGCCACCCCACTCGGCGCGCGAGACCAGAAGATCCAGGCGTCCGTCGCCGTTGATGTCGGCCAGCCGCACGCCCCGGTCCTCGGCGACGTCGCGCCCGGAATCGTCGTGAATGTCGGTGAACGGCTCGTCCGGGATGCCGTAGGAAGCGGCGACGTCGGGGGTGAAGCCGGTTCCGGTGTTCAGGAAGACCCCCTTGCGCAGCCCCGATCCGTACCAGAGCGCCAGGTGCACGATGTCGGGGTAGCCGTCGTCATTGACGTCCAGGAAGCGCACGCCGTTCTCCACCCGATCGCGGGTGCTGCGCTTGACCACGAAGTAGGGGCTGCGGCTTTCGTCGGCGTGGTTGGCGAGCGCCCGGAGGGCGGTGCTCCAGGAGGCGCTGTAAGCGAACGAGGCGCCGGTGTTCAGGTAAGCCGCCGACGTCACGATCCAGAACGACCCCGACTGGCGGCCTTCGAGCTGCAGGACGTCCGGAAGACCGTCACGGTTGATGTCCACCACCCGCACGCCGGAGTCCTCGTCGCTGTCGCTGCTGGTGTAGAGAAATGGCAGCGGCGGGATCAGGCCGGTGCCATTCTGGCTCCAGGAGGGGCTGCCGACGCCGGAGTAGGTGTAGCTGATGCGCGGCAGGAACGCGCCGGAGCCGTCGCCGCGCCGGATCGCCAGGAGGCGCGAGGGGTCGCGCGGCAGACCGGTTTTCGGTGCGGGGATGCCGGCGGCCGCCGCCGACGCGGTCGCCCCCACCATGTGAGGCGATCCGTTGCGCCCGCGCGACAGCGGCGGCGGGTTCATCGGGTCGTCGATGACCGACGCTCCGGGAAGGAAATACGAGTCGGGATAGCAGGTGCCGAGCGTATTGGCCGCGTCCCCCGGGGTCGAGTAGTCGAGGGTGTACGAGCGGGCCGGGCGGGCCGAGGCGAAAGTGCGGATTTCGTGGAGCCGGTGGGTCATGAGCTCGCCGGCCGCGGACAGCACTTGGTCGCCGCGCGTTTCCCAGCAGAACTCGACGCTGTTGGTGGCCGGCAGCCCGCGCCCCGGATGGGAAGCGTAGGTGATGCGCGTCGGATAGAGGAGCAGCCCGGCGGTCGACCAGGCGATCTCCAGGACGTTGCCGCTGGTGTCCTCGATCCGGTCGAGGCCCCACTTGAAGTTCTGAACCTGTGACGGGTCTGCAGCGCCCCCCTGGAACCCGAAGCGGTACCGCCGGCCATCGCGCCCGCGCGCCACCCAGTAACTGGAAGCCGGACCGAAAGGACCCGGGGTGAGGCGCTCGATCAGAATACCGCTGTCGATGACGGTGCGGAAGCGGGTTGAGTCGGCATCCACCGGCACGAGGTCGAGCGACTCGCCTCCCAGGATCAGCACGAAGGTGTCGGTGTTGTCGAAGCGCGGCGGCCGGACATGCGTCGATCGCTCGATCGAGCCGACCGCGAGCGTGAATCCGAAGCCGGCGTTGCCGTCCGCGGCGGCGCTGTTGTACCGCAGCCCGAGAGCCGGCGCTAACCCGTGGCGCCCGGGCGGCACGTCGATCGGGAACGCCACCGTCGCGGTCCCGAACGACGGCTCGATCGCGGGCGCTCCGGGCGGCAGGCCGGGCCCGTCCCGCAACGGGTCGCCGGCCTCATCGGCCCGCACGCTCGAAGCGCAGAGCAGTCCGGCCAGCAGGAGCAGCGACCCCAGGGCCGCTCCCGCCGGCCTGCGGCCCCGCCGCGGTGCCAGGTACTGAAGGTTGGGGAGGGGAAGGACCGGCCGTTCCGGAGTGACCGCCCCCAGACACGCCGGACGTTCCGATCCTTCCCCCCATATGAGACATCTCCGTGCATCGCCCATCGCCCCCTCCGCGCGCCCCCGATTTCGTCGGCGTGCGGGGCATAAGGGCAAGGCCGGTGCCATGCCCC
>JAYUCR010000231.1:0-4476 GCA_043740165.1 Acidobacteriota bacterium
TCCTCGGAGATGCACCGCATCGCCGTCGTCGCGGCGCCTCGCATCCGGCCCCGCGGCGCGGCGAACGCGACCCATGCCAATACTCGGACAGGCTCCTAGTGCGGTGCGCGCAGCGCTCTCTTGTCGATCTTGCCGCTGCCGGTGCGCGGCAGATCCGCCACGACGTCGACGGCGCGCGGGCACTTGTAGGCGGCGATCCGGTCGCGACAGAAGGCGATCAGGGCGGCCGCGTCGGCCTCCGCTCCCCGGGCCAGGACGACGGCCGCGCGCACCGCCTCCCCCCAGCGATCGTCCGGGACCCCGTAGACGGCCGCGAAGGAGACGGCGGGGTGATCGAGCAGGGCGTTCTCCACCTCGATGCAGTAGACCGTTTCGCCGCCGGTCACGATGGCGTCCTTGGCGCGGTCGACCAGGTTCAGGAACCCGTGGGAATCGATGGTGCCGAGGTCCCCGGTGTGGAACCAGCCGCCGCGGAATGCCTCGGCCGTCGCCTGCGGGTCGCGCCAGTATCCCGGCGTGATGGTGGCGCCCCGCGCCACCACCTCGCCGACCGCCAGGTCGTCGGCCGGAACGTCCTGGAAGGCCTCCGCGGACGGCGGGGCCACGACGCGCAGTGTGACCCCGGAGGCCGGGCGCCCGGTGCGCGCGCGCAACCGCTGCTGTGTTGCGGCGGGGAGATCGCGCCGTTGCGGCTCGCTCAGGAGCGAGAAGGTCAGAAAGGGCGCGGTCTCGGTAAGGCCATAGGTCTGGGCGTAGTCGCAGCGCAGGACGCTCTCGATGCGGCTCACGAGGCGCGGTGCGATCGGCGCCCCGCCGCTCAGGAGGAGGCGCAGCCGGGTGGGTGGATCCGGCCGAGCCTCGGCGGCGTCGAGGAGGCCGGGGATCATCGCCGGCACGAGGTTGGTCAGGGTGACGCCGTGCAGGGTCATGGCGCGCAGCGCCTCCTCCGGCTCGAACCGGGGGATCATCACGTGCGTTGCGCCGGCCGCCGTGGCGGTGAAGACCGCCCAGGCATCGGCCAGGTGGAACATCGGTGCGGCGTGCAGCCAGGCGTCGGCGGCGCCGAAGCGCAGCTCCTCGAGGGTCATGTCGACGTGCGCCGCGACGTTCCCGCGGGTCAGCACGACACCTTTCGGCCGGCCGGTCGTGCCGCTCGTGTAATAAAGCTGCGCCGCCCCGCCGGGAGGCGACGGCGCCCCCGCGTCGCCGGAGCCGCGCCGCACCGGGCTCACGACCCAGCCCTCGCCGGAGTCGTGGACCGGCCCGCATGCCTCGGGCAGGAGATCGGGGCGGCCGAGAGCAAAGCGGACCGCCGCGTGCTCGAGGATCGTCCCGACCTCGCGCGGGTGCAGTCGTGTGTTGATCGGCACCAGGATCAGGCCTTCCCCGAGGGCGGCGAAGTAGGCGGCCAGGTAAAGATGACAGTTGGGGAAGAAGGCGCCGACGCGATCGCCCGGCCGGGCGCCGGCGGCCAGGAGCGCCGCGCCGATCCGGCGGGACACGTGCTCGAGCTCCGGATAGGTCAGGCGAAGATCGCCGCACAGCACGGAGGCGCGCCGGGGATGAAGGCGGGCGGCGATGGCGAGCAGCTCGAAGGGATCCATCGCCCCCATGTTAGGGCCGATCCCGGGCTCTACGCCGCGTCGATGCGCTGGATGCGGATCAGGGCCGCGCTCAGGTTCGCCACCTCGCGGTCGGCGTCGGCGATCGCCGGCTCCAGGCTCTCGAGGCTTTCGTCCCTCCCCATCTCCTCGAGCCGCTCGAAGGCCCGGGTGACGCCGGCGCAGCCGAAGTTGTCCACCATCCCCTTCAGCGTATGCGCCGTCCGGAAGATCGCCTGGCTGTCGCGCCGCGCGGCCGCCGCGTGCAGCTCACGCATCAGCTCGGGGCAGGTCTCGTGATACAGGCGGATGATCTCCGCGAGCAGATCAGCGTCCCCTTCCAGCCGCTCGAGCAGGCGCTCGCGATCGGGGACCGTCGATGCCGCCGCGTCCAGGGGCCGGGCCGCGGTCGCCCCGGCCGGATCGCCGAACGCGCCGCGCGGCACGACCCGCTCGATGGCGGCGTACAGCTCGAACGGCTTCACCGGCTTGCTGACATAGTCGTCCATGCCGCCCGCCAGGCACCGCTCGCGATCGCCCTTCATGGCATGCGCCGTCATGGCGACGATCGGGACATGGCCGCCATGCGCCTGCTCGCGCGCGCGGATGGCGGCGGTCGCCTCGAGCCCGCCCATCACCGGCATCTGGAGGTCCATCAGCACCAGGTCGACCGGCTCGCGCTGCAGGACCTGAAGGGCCTCCTGCCCGTTGGTGGAGACCAGCACTTCGCAGCCACGCTTCTCCAGGAGCCCGACGGCCACGCGGCGGTTCACGGCGTTGTCCTCGGCCAGCAGCACGCGCAGACGCCGGCGCTCCTCGCGCAGGGAGTGGCGGGTGATCAGCGGCGGGCGGGGGGTGTCGGACGCCGCCGCGCCCACGACCGTCATCAGGGCGTCGAGCAGGTCGGACTGGTTCACCGGCTTGGTGATGTACCCGTCGATCCCGAGCTCGCGGCAGCGGGCGGCATCGCCACGCCGTCCCGCGGAGGTCAGGATCAGGATGGCGGGCCGCGTCCGAGGTTCGCCGGCGCGCAGCGTGCCCGCCACCTCGAAGCCGTCCATCCCCGGCATGGTGCCGTCCAGGATGACGATGCGGAACGGGTCGGCCTCCTGGCGCGCCTGCTCGAACACCTTGAGGCCGGCTTCTCCGCTGCCGCAGGCGGTGGCGCGCAGGCCCCAATTATTGAGAATCTCCTCCAGGATCCACTGGTTGGTGCGATGGTCGTCGACCACCAGGACGCGCACCCCGGCGAGGCTGACCGCCGCCTCCGGCATCAGGAGGGATGTGTGCCCCGCCTGCAGGCCCAGGCGCACCAGGAAGTGGAAGGTGCTGCCGACCGACGGCTGGCTCTCGACCCATAGTCGCCCGCCCATCATCTCGACGAGCTTGGTGGAGATGGTCAGCCCCAGACCGGTGCCGCCGTACTTCCGGGTCGTGGATCCGTCCGCCTGCGTGAACGCCTCGAAGATCCTTCCCTGCTTCTCGACCGGAATGCCGATGCCGGTGTCCTGCACCGACACGTGCAGCTCCACGCCGTCGTCCGTGGCCGACTCCCGGGTGACCCGGACGATCACCTCGCCGGACTCGGTGAACTTGACCGCGTTCCCCACCAGGTTCATGAGGACCTGGCGCATCCGGCTCGGATCGCCGATGAGCGCGTCCGGGACGTCGGCCGCCACGTGGCAGGCCAGCTCGATCCCCTTGGACTGCGCCCGCAGCCCCATCCCCTTCATCGTCTCTCCCAGGCTGTCGCGCAGGCGGAATTCGATCGGGTCGAGGTCGAGGCGGCCCGCTTCGATCTTGCTGAAGTCCAGGACGTCGTTGATCACGGCGAGGAGCGACTCGCCCGAGGAGTGCACCATCTCGAGGTACTCGTGCTGCTCGTTCGTGAGCTCGGTCTCGCGCAGGAGATCGGCCATGCCGATGACGCCGTTGAGCGGGGTGCGGATCTCGTGGCTCATGTTGGCGAGGAACTCGCTCTTGGCGCGGCTTGCCGCCTCGGCCGCCTCCTTGGCGCTCTGCAGCTCGACCTCGGCGCGCTTCCGTTCCGTGGCGTCCTCCGCCACGTAGCAGAAGCGCGTCGGACCCGAGGCGGACTGCGGGATGCTGCAGACCGTGGCCGAGAGCCATCGGCTCCCGGCCGGAGTCTCGTGGGCATACTCGAAGCGGACCGGCCGCCCGGTGCGTTGCGCCTCGGCGTAGCGCTCGATCCAGTGCCGGAGATGCTCCGGGGGAACGCCCATGTCGCTGGCCCGCCGTCCGCGCATCAGCAACGGGTTCGAGCCGAAGAAGGCCGCGACGGCGGGGTTGTCGGAGATGTGCATGATGTCCCCGTCGACCAGCTCGACGACACCCATCATCAGGGGGGTGCTCTCGTAGAAGGACCGCAGCACCATCTCGCTCTCGCGCAGCTCACGGGTGCGCTCCTGCACCCTGGTCTCCAGGGCATCGTGCGCCGCCTGCAGCGCCTCGTCGCGCCCCTGGATCTGCGCCAGCATCTCGTTGAAGGCGTCGATCAGGATCCCGACGTCGTCGCGCCCGTAGCGCACCGCGCGCACCGAGAAGTTCTTCTTCTCGGCGACGATGCGGGCGGTTTCGGCGAGGTGCCCGATCGGCCGGGTGATGACGCGCTGCAGCCGGCTGCTGATGAGGAGCGCCACGCCGGCGGCCGCCAGCATCACCGCGCCGACGATGGCGGCGTAGCGCGCGAAGCGCTTTTCCATTTCCTGCAGGTCGGCCTCGAGCCAGAGCGTGCCGAGCCGTTCCCCTTCCAGGAGCACCGGGAGCGCCAGGGTCAGCCGGCCGTTCCCCCAGACCGGGTCGAGGTCGGAGGGCGGGTGGGGCGGCACAGGGCCGCCGCGCTCGGCGCGGTGAT